>JBIKMF010000397.1:0-3729 GCA_044359425.1 Phycisphaerales bacterium | reverse complement strand
CGATCATGTTGGCATGTCGTGGCCGTTCTACTCGGCGGCGGCGTTCATCATGCTGGGCTGGGTGGTGATGTCGTTCGTGTCGGTTGATGGGGAGGCGGCGAAGCGGGCGTAAGCGGGCGCGAGGGCTGGGTCGGCGGCCGGCGAGACGGCGCAGGCGATCTCGTCGGCATAGACGGACCTAAGGGCGTGCGAAAGCGTGGCGGGGGACGGCGGCTGAATCCCACAATGCATGGTGCGGGGGCTCTTCCCTCGCAGGGGGTTCTCATGCTCGTGCGTGCAACACTTGGTGCGATGGCTGGCGGCTGCCTGGGGGTCATCGGGTCCGTGTTTGCGCCCGAGGCGCACGCCGGTGCCGCGGGGGCGGTGTGCGGGCTGCTTGGCGCGGCGGGGGCGTTGCTGGCGGTTCGGCCTGCGCCGCTGCGGATGCCGGGAATGGCGGTCGCCGGTGTGGTGTGCTGCCTGGCGACGGTGGCGGGAACGTTCTGCTCCGCGCACGTGGAGCGGGCGAGGGCGAGCGATCAGGATGTGCTGATGGCGATCACCGAGCGCGAGAGTGCGCGGCTGGTGGCGAGCGGCGAACTGAACACGGAGGAGAAGGTCTTGGTGATGGGTGGGGCGAATCCGCGGCAGATGCCGGCGGCGGCCGTGGTCGCAGCGGGGCAGGCGTGGGATCGGATGACGCTGGAGTCGCGGGCGTCGCTGCGCGCGGAGGTGGGCGCGGAGAAGCGGCTGCGGCAGGGGTATATGGCGGGGTCGGGCCCGATGTCGGTGGTGAAGCCGCGGGATGCGGTGTTCGCGGTGCTGGGGATGGCGGTGAGTGTGTCGTCGCTGGGGCTGGGGATGGGCAGGAAGCGGGGCGTTCGCACGGCGCCCGCGCTGGTGGCTGGGCGTGTCAACGTGCTGAAGCGGGCGGCGTGAAAGTCGATTAGGATGCTCCTGCTTGCGCGGGCCGCGACGATCGCGGCGGCGTGGGTGAACTGCGGGAGCATCGCATGACGAGGAAGATTGCCGGCGCGGGTTTGGTGCTGTGGCTGTTGGCGGGGCGAGCGCTGGGCCAGGACGTGCAGGCGGGGGATGTGAAGCCCGCGGAGACGCAGCCCGCGGAGGGCCAGCCTGCGGAGAAGCCGGCCGAGGCTGCGGTGGTTCCCGAGAGCCCGATGAGCAAGCTGGACGGCGGGACGTTCGGGTGCATCTCGGCGCGCCTGGTGGGGCCGGCGCTCATGTCGGGGCGGGTGGGGGACATCGCGGTGAATCCGGCGGACCACAGCGAGTGGTACGTTGCGATTGCATCGGGCGGGGTGTGGAAGACGACCAACGCGGGGCACACGTTCTCGCCGATCTTTGATGGGTACGGGTCGTACTCGATCGGGTGCGTGACGCTCGACCCGCGGAACCCGTCGGTGGTGTGGGTGGGGACGGGCGAGAACAACAGCCAGCGGAGCGTCTCGTGGGGCGACGGGGTGTACGTCTCGCGGAACGGGGGCCAGAGCTTCGAGAACGTGGGGCTCAAGGAGAGCGAGCACATCGGGATGATCGCGGTGCACCCGCGGAAGAGCGACACGGTGTTTGCCGCGGCGATGGGGCCGCTGTGGAAGAGCGGCGGGGAGCGTGGCCTGTACCGGACGACGGACGGCGGGAAGACGTGGGAGCGGGTGCTTCACATCAGCGACGAGACGGGGGTGAGCGAGGTTCGGTTTGATCCGCGCGATCCGCAGACGATGTACGCGACGGCGTATCAGCGGCGGAGGCACGTGTGGACGCTGGTGAACGGCGGGCCGGAGTCGGGGGTGTACAAGAGCACGGACGGGGGCTCGAACTGGCGGCGGATCGACAACGGGCTGCCCGGTGGGGACAAGGGGCGGCCGGGGATCGCGATATCACCGGCGAATCCGGACGTGCTCTACTGCATCTGCAACGCGTCGGAGGGCGGCGGGATCTACCGGTCGACGGACCGCGGGGAGACGTGGCATCACCGCAGTTCGTACATGGCGACGAGTCCGCAGTACTACAACGAACTGTTCTGCGACCCGGTGGAGGTGGACCGGCTGTACTCGATGGACACGTACCTGCAGATGTCGGTGGATGGGGGTGCGACGTGGAAGAGCATCGAGGGTGGCGACAAGCACGTGGACAATCACGCGCTGTGGATCGATCCGCAGAATCCGCGGCACATGGTGGCGGGGTGCGACGGCGGGGTATACGAGACGTTTGATCGAGGCGGCCACTGGCGGTACTTCGAGAACCTGCCGGTGACGCAGTTCTATCGGGTGGCGTGCGACAACGCGACGCCGTTCTACAACGTGTACGGCGGGACGCAGGACAACAGTACGATCGGGGGGCCTTCGCGGACGACGGATGTCGTGGGGAACGGCAACGAAAACTGGTTCGTGGTGATCGGGGGCGACGGGTTCGAACCGGCGATCGATCCCGAGGACCCGAACATCGTGTACGGGCAGCTGCAGCACGGCGTGCTGGTTCGATACGACCGCAACAGCGGCGAGTCGGTGAGCATCCAGCCCCAGCACAAGCCGGGAGAGGCCCCGTACGTCTTCAACTGGGATTCGCCGCTGCTGATTTCGCCGCACAAGAAGGAGCGGCTGTACTTCGCGGGTGACCGGCTCTTCCGCTCGGACGACCGGGGCAACTCGTGGCGTGCGGTGTCGGGGGATCTCACGAGGGGGATCGATCGCAACACGCTGCCGGTGATGGGGAAGATCCAGAAGCCGGAGGCGGTGGACAAGCACTTTTCGACGTCGATTTACGGCAACTGCGTGTCCTTGACCGAGAGCCCGGTGCGCGAGGGGCTGATCTACGTGGGTGCCGACGATGGGTTGATCAGCATCACCGAGGATGGCGGCGCGAACTGGCGGAAGGTCGAGAAGGTGGAGGGCGTTCCGGATTTGACCTACGTGAGCGATCTTGAGGCGTCTCGCCACGACGAGAACGTGGTGTACGCGGCCTTCAACGGGCACAAGAACGGGGACTTCAAGCAGTACCTCTTCCGGAGCGCGGATAAGGGCGTGACGTGGGTGTCGATCGCGGGTGATCTGCCGGCGAACAACGTGTGCCACTCGATTGTCGAGGACCACAAGCTGCCGAACCTGCTGTTCGTCGGCACGGAGTACGGGGCGTACTACACGCTCGATGGCGGCAAGAAGTGGATCAAGATCGGCGGCCTGCCGACGATCGCCGTGCGCGACATCGACGTCCAGCGGCGCGAGGACGACCTTGTGCTCGGGACGTTCGGACGCGGGATCTACATCGTGGACAACTACTCGGCCCTTCGCGCGGCGAGCGATGAGTTGCTGCTGAAGCCCGCGGCGTTCTTCCCCATCAAGCCTGCGATGAGCTTCCCGACGCGGTCGCGGCTGGGGTACGGGGGTCGCGGGTGGTCGGGGGCGACGTATTGGACCGCGCCGAACCCCGCCTACGGAGCGACCTTCACGTTCCACATCAAGGACAAGACTCCCACGCTGCGCGAGCTGCGGAACGAGCGTCTGGAGAAGCCGGACTGGACATACCCGACCATGGACGAGTTCCGCGCGGAGCGGAACGAGCTGGAACCGGAGTTCTTCCTGACGGTGCGAGACAGCGCGGGTGAGATCGTGCGGAGGCTGGGAGCCCCGCGCGGGCCGGGGATCCACGAGGTGACCTGGGACCTGCGGCGGGTGTCGACCACGGGGACGGACGGGAGCCTCGGCGGGCCCGCCGGGCACCCGGTGCCACCCG
>JBIKMF010000396.1:0-3735 GCA_044359425.1 Phycisphaerales bacterium | reverse complement strand
CGCCAAAGACGGCCAGACCGCCTGGTTCGACGAGAAGCTCAGCAACGAGAAGTACGGCGAATGCCGCGGCAGCGGCGTCCTCGTGCTCGAAGCCGGCGCGTGGAAAATCGCACAGTACAACCTCACGGTCCCCGTCCCCAACGACATGCTCGCGGACGTCGCCCGCCAGATCCGGGAGTTCGAGGCCAAGAAGACGGGAGGGGCGCCGAATCCATGAGCGATCGTCAACTCGACGATCAACCCGCGCCATCGCCGGTCGTTTTGTTCTGCGGCACGCGGTACGAGCCCTGTCCGCGCTGTGGCTACGGCTTGTACCGCGTAGCCGCGGAGGTATGCCCGTCCTGCAAAGTGCCGCTCGAACTGCGACTCAAAGCCGCGGCCGACCCGTGTCTGTCGTGGTACATCGCGGTGATCGGCGTGGCCATGGCGACGGGCGTGGACGTCCTTGCCTTCGGGTTTGCGATCTCGCCCTTTGTGCGTGGGTGGAGCGAGATGCTGTGGGCGGCAATCGTGGGGTTTGGCATTCTCGGCGGCGTCTGCGCCCAAGCGCTTTGGTGGCTGTTCGCAGAATACGAATCGTGGATCGACCTCTCCCCGCCCGAGCGCGCCTTCGCTACGTTCGGCACGTACGCGCTCACGCTGGTGGTTCACGCGGTTGGAGTGGGCGCGATCGCGGCACTCGAGTGAGAGAGGGCGTTCGTTGGACGACCGTCAGCAGGGATTCCTACGCATGAGTGACCAACACAACAACCAGTTCACACGCTCGCCTGTGGTCGCCTTCCTCGCCACGCGGCACGAGCCATGCCCGCGCTGCAACTACGACCTGTACAAGGCCGCCGCGGAGGCGTGCCCCGAGTGCGCCTTCCCCCTCGAACTGCACTTGAAGGGCTCGGCCCTCCGAGATCGGTCGTGGTACATCGCGGTGATCAGCGTCGCCATGGGACTCGGCCCCGACCTCGTGCTCACGGTGGTCATGGGGTTCATCTGGTCCATCGGGCAGGCTGGCAAGGGTCCCCACTTCATCGTCCCAGGCTTCGCACTCATGGCCGCGGCCTGCGGGATCGCACTCTGGCGGCTCTTCGTTGCAGAGAAGCGCTGGCGAACCCACCCCCCACGCGAACGGGCCAGGTACGCCGCGGCGATCGCCTCGTTGACCCTCATCCTCCACTGCGCCTGGGTCGGAGCCGTCTTCTGGTTGGCCCGTTAAGGAAAGATCCGGTGTTCGAGTTTCGTTGAAACTCAGTCTCAACTACACTAGACTCTGGAGTACCGGATTGCCTACTCTAGAGTCCTGAATGAGCACCCCGCGCACCCCAACTCCGCTCACCCAGCTCGTCCCCGGGCAAACGGCCGTCGTCCGCGAGACGCGGCTCGAAGCCCAGGATGCCGCGCTGCTCCGAGCAATGGGGCTGCGACCCAACGCGACCATCCGCATGTGCCGGCTCGGCGAACCCTGCATCGTTGAGGTTCTGACCGGCGCGGGCGAGGGTGGTTGCAAGGGCCCCGGCGGGTGCTGGTGCCGGATCGGTCTCGCCAAGCCACTCGCCAACGGGGTGGTCGTGGAAGAGACGGACGGCCGTTCAGTTCCGGGGTGTTGCGGCGACGGTTGCGGGGGTTGACCAGTGGCCGCCGCGCATGACGCCAAACCGCCGGTGCGCGTGGCGTTCCTCGGTAATCCGAACACGGGCAAGACCACGCTCTTCAACCGCCTCTGCGGCCTGCGCCACAAGACCAGCAACTACGCGGGCACGACGCAGGAAGCGCGGCTGGGCCGGCTGCGTTCGGACGATGCCGTCGCGATCGAGATCATCGACCTCCCGGGCGTGTACTCGCTGGAGCTCGAGCAGGGCGAGAGCGTCATCTGCCGTCGCGTGCTCGCCGGTGAGCTCGCGCCCGAGGGTGAGCGCGCGGGCGCGCCCGACGCGGTCTGCGTCGTCGCCGATTCGACCAACCTCGCCCGCAACTTCATGATGCTCGGCGAAGCCCTGCGCCGCCGGCTGCCGACGGTGCTCGTGCTGAACATGCACGACGTCGCCTGCGCCCAGGGCGTAGCGATCGACGCGCGGGGCCTGAGCGCCGAGCTCGGCTGCCCGGTCGTCGCCGCGAGCGCGCGGACTGGGGCCGGGTGTGACGCGATCGCCGCGGCGCTGCGGGACGCGCGCGTCTCGCGCACCACGCCGCCGGGATCGGTCGAAGGGCTCGAAGGCTGGGCCGACGCGCTCTACCGCGCCCACGTCAAGCAGAAGGTCGGCAACGAGAACCGCCTCACCGACCGCCTCGACCGCGTCTTCACGCACCCGGTGCTGGGGTTCCTCGCGTTCGCCGCGGTGATGTCCGCGGTCTTCTACGCCATCTTCACCCTCGCGGCGTACCCGATGGACCTCATCGAGGGCTCGTGCTCGTGGCTGGCGCAGTGGGTCGGCTCGACACTCCCGCCGGGGCTCATCAACGAGTGCATCACCGGCGGCGTCATCGGCGGCGTGAGCGCGACCATCGTCTTTCTCCCGCAGATCTGCCTGCTGTTCTTCATGATCTCGCTGCTGGAGGACACCGGCTATCTCTCGCGGGCCGCGTTCGTGATGGACCGCCTGCTGCGGCCGTTTGGCCTCCCGGGCCACTCCTTCGTGCCGCTGCTCAGCAGCCACGCGTGCGCGCTCCCTGGGATCATGTCCGCGCGGGGCGTGCCCGATCCGAAGGATCGACTCGCGACGATCCTCATCGCGCCCTTCATGAGCTGCTCGGCCCGCATCCCGGTGTACGCGCTGCTGACCTTCGTGCTCTTCCCCGAAACACCGTGGAAGCAGACGCTCGCGTTCATCGGCTGCTACGCGCTGGGCATCGTCGCGGGGATCGTGAGCGCGCTCATCGCGCGGCGGACGATCATCAAGGGCAAGAGCCGGCCGATGGCGCTCGAGTTGCCGATGTACCGGCGGCCCAGTCTTCGCACCGCCTTCATGACCACCCTCGACCGCGCCGCGGTCTTCCTCCGAAAGGCCGCGACCAACATCCTCGCCATCAGCGTCGTCCTCTGGTGGCTGAGCGCGTTCCCCAAGGTGGATCCGCCCACGCAGGTCACCGAGCTGCGCGCGACCATCGACGGCCTCGCGGACGACGCGACCGCACCCGCCACCCGCATCGGCGAAACCGAGTACCCCGCCCAGCCCGCCGCCGAGCGCGCCGAACTCGCCGACCAACTCGAGAACATGAACGCCGTGCGGCACTCGTTCGCCGCGCACCTCGGCCGCGCGATCGAGCCCGTCTTCAGGCCGCTCGGGTACGACTGGCGGCTGTGCATCGGGGTGGTCACGAGCTTCGCCGCACGCGAGGTCTTTGTGTCGACGCTCGGCGTCGTCGCCGCGGGGAGCGATGCCTCCGACGACGAACGGGTGACGCATCAGATCGCGACGATGAAGCGCGACGACGGCGTGACGAACGTCTTCACGCCCGCGGTGTCGTGGTCGCTGCTCGTGTACTTTGTCCTCGCGATACAGTGCCTCCCGACACTCGCCGTCACCGCACGCGAGGCCGGCGGCGTGAAGTGGGCGATGCTCCAGCTCGGCTGGATGAGCCTGCTCGCGTACGTGGGTGGGCTGATCGCCTACCGGGTGATGCTGTGAAGGAACTGCTGACCGACTGGCAGTTCTGGGTCGTAACGCTCGCGGCACTCGGCGCACTCGCCTACATGCTCCGCGGCGTAATCCGCGCCGCGTTCGGCAAGAAGGCCAAGGGCAAAGC
>JBIKMF010000069.1:0-13648 GCA_044359425.1 Phycisphaerales bacterium | reverse complement strand
TGGCACGCGAAAGAGTTCACCAAGTTCAACGCCGCGAAGGGCAAGGGCCTCGCGCTCGTCATCGGCAAGTCCTCCAGCCTCGCCCGCGCCGAGATGGTGAAGTCCTTCAAGGGTCACTTCCCCGAGGCCAAGGTTGTCTGGTACAGCTCCGCGGACAACGCCGCCGCCGTGGAAGGCTCCCGCGCCGCGTTCGGCTCCCCCATGCGGGAAATCCTGAACTTCACCCGCGAGACCAACATCATCGTCTCGCTCGATCGCGACTTCCTCCACAAGGACGAGGGCGAACTCCTCAACGCCCGTGGCTTCGCCGCCACCCGCGCCGTCATGACCAAAGACGACGCCATGAGCCGCCTCTACGTCGTCGAGAGCACCCTCTCCACGACCGGCGGTCAGGCCGACCACCGCCTCCGCCTCGCCCCCTCCCAGATCACCACCTTCGCCGCGCAGCTCGCGGCCTATGTCCTCGCCAAGCTCGGCGATGACGAAAAGGCCGTCGCCCGCGCCGCGGCCGCCCTTCAGGGTGGCTCCCTCGACCCCGAGGCCTCCCGCTGGATGAAGGCCTGCGCCGAAGACCTCATCGACGCCTCCAACCGTGGCAAGTCCCTCATCGTCGCCGGTCCCACCCAGCCCGCCGCCGTGCACGCCATCGCCCACGCGATGAACGCGGCTCTCGGCAACGTCGGCAAGTCCGTCTCCTACCTCCCCATGTCCGAGGAAGAGGCCGCCGACAGCGTCAAGGGCATCACCGAACTCGCGCAGGCCATCCAGGCCGGCCAGGTCTCCAGCGTCGTGGTCATCGACGCCAACCCTGTCTACGACGCCCCCGCCGACGCCGAGTTCGCCAAGGCCTACGCCTCCGTCTCCGGCGTCTGCCTCAGCGTTGGTCAGACCGAAACCGCCGCGGCATCCACCTGGATGCTCAACGGTTCGCACTACCTCGAGTCGTGGGGTGATTCCCGCGCCATCGACGGCACGATCGCGCCGGTCCAGCCTCTCATTGCCCCGCTCTACGCCCCCTCGATGAGCGACCTCGAGCTGCTCGGCATGCTCGTGGGCATGGAGTCCGAAGGCAACAAGGGCAAGCCCGCCGACGGCCACGAACTCGTCCGCCGCCTCTGGATGCGTGCGACCAAGACCGAGGGCGAAGCCTTCGACAAGGCCTGGAAGCGCAGCCTGCACGACGGCGTGCTCGCGAACACGACCCAGAAGGGCCAGTCCCCGAAGGTCGCGCACGGCAACGTCGCGACCCTCGTCAGCGCCCTGAAGCTCCAGGCCCCGCCCTCCATCGATGCTCCGGAGATCGTCTTCCGTCTCGGCAACGTGCACGACGGCCGCTACGCCGTCGCCGCCTGGCTGCACGAGCTCCCCGAAGTCGGCACCCGCACCGTGTGGGACAACCCCGCGCTCATGAGCCCCTCCACCGCGAAGGCCCTGGGCCTCTCGCCGCTGGGATACTCGGACCGCGAGCCCTCCATGGTGTACACGAAGAACACCTACCCCACGGCCCGCATGGCCGAGTTCACCGTCGACGGCCGCACGCTCACGTGCGCCGTCTGGATCTGCCCGGGCATGCCCGACAACACCGTGGCCCTCACGCTCGGCTACGGCCGTGACGTCAGCGGCCGCGTCGCCGACGGCGTCGGTTTCAACGTCAACGGCGTCCGCACCGGCAACGCGATGTGGAGCGGCGCACGTTCCTCCCGCCCGCGTGTGGCCTCCGGCACGTACATGATCGCCAGCACGCAGAACCACTGGACGATGGAAGGTCGCACCGCCATCGTCCGCTCGATCGATCTGCCCCGCTGGAAGAAGTTCGCCGATCACATCGGCCACGGCGGCCAGTCGTTCTACGGCGAAGCCGCGGAACTCAAGGTCGGTGAACTCCTCGGCGATCTCAGCCACACCCCGCCGAACCAGTCGATCTACAAGAACCCCTACAACAACTCGACGGGCGACGCGGTCGAGGGCTCGGTGTTCAAGACCGGCCAGCAGTGGGGCATGACGATCGACCAGAGTTCCTGCACCGGCTGCGGCGCGTGCACGATCGCCTGTCAGGCAGAGAACAACATCCCGGTCGTCGGCAAGAAGGAAACCGCCAAGGGTCGCGAGATGACGTGGATCCGCGTCGATCGCTACTTCGCCGGCGGCGACATCGACAACCCCCAGCACGTCTACCACCAGCCGGTGGCCTGCGTGCACTGCGAGAACGCCCCCTGCGAGACCGTGTGCCCGGTGAACGCCACCGTCCACGGCCCCGAGGGCATCAACTACATGGTCTACAACCGCTGCATCGGCACGCGGTACTGCGCCAACAACTGCCCCTACAAGGTTCGCCGGTACAACTTCTTCGAGTACGGCAAGCACACCTTCAACGGTGACTACGTCGGCAAGGACCTCCTCCAGAAGATCGTCCCCGAGACCGGCGGCGTCAACGGCTCCAACCGCCACAACAAGATCAACGTCAACCTCATCCCGCCCCGCCTCCGCGAGAAGCTCGCCGAGATCGAGCGCATGGGCAAGAACCCCAACGTCTCCGTCCGCATGCGCGGCGTCATGGAGAAGTGCTCCTACTGCGTGCAGCGCATCAACGCCGCCCGCATCGAGTGCAAGCTCGCCGACATCCGCGACGCCGAGGGCAAGCACACCGTCCCCGAGGGCTTCTTCCAGACCGCCTGCCAGCAGGCCTGCCCCAGCGACTCCATCATCTTCGGCGACCTCCTCAAGAAGGACTCCAGAGTCCACGCCGCCCGCGAGAACGCCCGCAGCTACATGCTCCTGGGATACCTCAACACCCGCCCACGCACCACCCACATGGTCCGCGTGCTCAACCCCAACCCCGTCCTCGTCGACGCCGATCGCAAGGCCGAATGGGACGTCCCCCCCGGCTCGCACGGCGGCCACGGCGGTCACAACGATTCACACGGTTCGGAAGGCAAGGATGCGAAGCCGGCCGGCGGCGCGCACAGCTTCCACTACGACAGTCGCCGGAACTCCGGTGACAAGGGCTACGCGCTGAGCCTGAATGTGCTGAGCGGAGGAATGGCATGAGCTCTGATCCTGATCACATCAACAGCCAACGTCTGGCCGGCCGCGCCGCTGCCGCCGCCACCGAGCCCGATCCCGGCACCGGTGACGGCACCCTCGTCGATGACCCGTCCACACGCGCACAGCTCGTGCTCAACGGCCGGTCCTTCAAGGACGTCACCGACATCATCTGCGGCTACGTCGAGTCCAAGCCCCCGCAGTGGTGGCTCCCCATGTTCATCCTCGCCTCGTCCATCGCCGGACTCGGCAGTATGTTCATCGGGTACCTCGTCATCACCGGTATCGGTACCTGGGGCCTCAACAACCAGGTCGACTGGGCCTGGGATATCACCAACTTCGTCTTCTGGATCGGTATCGGCCACGCCGGCACCCTGATCTCCGCCATCCTCTGCCTCCTCAAGCAGAAGTGGCGCACGGCCGTCAACCGCGCCGCCGAGGCCATGACCATCTTCGCGGTCATCTGTGCCGCGACCTTCCCCGGTATCCACATCGGCCGCCAGTGGATGGCGTGGTTCCTCTTCCCCATCCCCAACGCGAACGCCATCTGGCCCAACTTCAAGTCCCCCCTGCTCTGGGACGTCTTCGCCGTCTCCACGTACGGCACCGTCTCCTTCCTCTTCTGGTACATGGGCATGATCCCGGACCTTGCCACCCTTCGCGATCGCGCCGACCAGCGCCTCCGCCTCTCCTCCACCGGCCCGGTCATCGCCCCCTTCTTCCCCGTCCGCATCGATCAACTCCGCGCCTTCATCTACGGCTTCCTCGCCCTGGGCTGGCGATTCTCCAGCCGCCACTGGCACCGCTACGAGGCGGCCTACCTCGTCCTCGCCGGCATCAGCACCCCCCTGGTCCTCAGCGTGCACTCCATCGTGTCCTTCGACTTCGCCACCAGCGTCCTCCCCGGCTGGCACACCACCATCTTCCCGCCCTACTTCGTCGCGGGCGCCATCTTCGGCGGCTTCGCCATGGTGCTCCTCCTGCTCATCCCGGCCCGCGAGCTCTACCCCAACATGAAGGACCTGGTCACCCTTCGCCACCTCGAAAACATGGCCTCCATCATCCTCGCCACCGGCATGATGGTCGGCTTCGCCTACTCGATGGAGTTCTTCATCGCCTGGTACAGCGGCAACCAGTACGAGGCCGAAGTCTTCCTCTACAACCGCCTCATGCCCCCCATCCTCGCCGACTACCTCGGCCTCGAACGCAGCGCCCCCTACTGGTGGGCCTACTGGGCCATGATCTCCTGCAACGTCATCAGCCCCCAGGTCTTCTGGAAGAAGTCCTTCCGCACCAGCCCCATCGCCATCTTCATCGTCTCCGTCTTCGTCACCATCGGCATGTGGTTCGAACGCTTCGTCATCATCGTGACCTCACTCCACCGCGCCTTCCTCCCCGGTGAGTGGCACATGTTCCACCCCACCGCCGTCGACATCGGCATCTTCGTCGGAAGCTGCGGCGTCTTCCTCACCCTCTTCCTCCTCTTCCTCCGCTTCCTCCCCGCCTTCCCCATCTCCGAAATCAAGGCCGTTCTTCCCCAGGCCAGCCCGCACGCCCACGATGACCACGCCCACGCCAAGGGAGCCCACTGATGACCGCTTCAGGTAAGCTCTACGTCACCGAATCCAACGAGCCCATTCACGGGATCATGGCCGAGTTCGATACCCCGGCCGATCTCTACCACGCGGCTGAAAAAGTCCGCGATGCCGGCTACCGCCACTGGGACACCCACACGCCCTTCCCCATCCACGGCATGGAAGACGCCATGGGGATCAGCCGGACCAAGCTCCCCGTTCTCGTCGCCGCCGGTGGCTTCACCGGCGCAACCCTCGGCTACCTCATGCAGTGGTGGATGTCCCACGACTACAAGCTCATGGTGCAGGGCAAGCCCTGGGGCCACCTCTTCGAAGGCGGCTGGGAGCCCTTCGTTCCCATCGTCTTCGAACTCGGCATCCTCCTCTCCGCCTTCACCGCCATCATCGGCATGCTCGCCATGAACGGCCTCCCCCGCTGGCACCACCCGCTCCTCAAGAAGTCCCGCTTCCTCCGGGCCAGCCAGGACAAGTTCTTCGTCGCCATCGAGGCCTGCGATCCGAACTTCGACCCCGAAAAGACCCGCGCCCTGCTCGAAAAGGCCGGCGCTCGTGCCATCGAACTCGTGGAAGAATAAAGCCCCGCCTCCCAGCTGGTGAACTTCATGCCAAAGACCACCCCCATCACCGCACTGACGCTCACGGCCCTCGCCGCTGTGTCCTCGGTCGCGTTCGTCTCCGGCTGCCGAGACACCCGATCCTCCAAGCCACCCCGCGAGTTCTTCCCCGACATGGACCACCAGCCCAGGTGGCAGAACCAGGGTCGGTCGGAGTTCTTCGCCGATGGTCGCATCCTCCGCGCCCCCGTCGAGAACGCCGTCCCCTTCGGACGCGTCGCCTGGGTCCGCGACTCCTCCCGCCCCGAGGACGCCTGGTCCGCCAAGTGGATGCAGTACCGCACCGATCTCCTCCGCGCCGACCAGTCCCTCTACACCGGCATGTCCGGCGAGGGCACCTACGTCGAACGAATCCCCATTCCCGTCAACCTCGCGACCCTTGAACTCGGCCGCAAGCACTACGAGATCAACTGCGCCGTATGCCACGGCTACCTCGGCGATGGCAAGGGAACCGTCGGTGCCCAGTGGAGCGCCCCAGTCCCCTCCTACCACGATCCCAAGTACAAGGACGCCAAGCTCGAAACCGGTCGCGACGGCTACCTCTTCTTCGTCGTCATGAACGGCGTCCGCACCATGCCCGCCTACGGCCACACCCTCACCGAACGCGACGCGTGGGCCGTTGTTGCCTACCTTCGCGCCCTACAAGCCACCCGCGACGGTGCCACCGGTGCCGCCGAACCCTCCAACCCGATCCAAACCGCCGCGACCCCCGCGGGAGGTGAGCCATGAGTCACGCCGCCGCGCACGTCGCCTCTCCCAAACTCGCCTCCGACAACATCAACCTCACCAGTGGCAAGGGGCTCTCCCTCCCCCTGATCGTCGTCGGCCTCATCGCCGCCGTGGGTGGTGTGTTCGCCGCCAGGTCGACCCCCGGCGGCCTCGCACACGGCCTCGCCGCCTACCACGTCGCCACCATGGCCATCCTCGCCATCTGCCTCGGCGCCACCTTCTTTGTTCTCGTCTGGAACCTGCTCAACGCCGGCTGGTCAGCCGCCATCAAGCGCCAGGCCGAGAATGTCATGTCCTTCCTCCCCTACGCCTTCCTCCTCATCCTCCCCACCCTCTTCATCGAGGCCTTCAACCACGGCATCCTCTTCAAGTGGATGGACCCCGCCAACTACGGCGACTACCTCCTCTACAAGAAAGCGGGTTACTTCTTCGCGCCCCGCCAGATCATGGATCACAGCACCCACCAGCCCGTGAACCACTTCGTCTTCCCGCTCTTCTTCTTCGCCAGGGCCGCGTTCTACGGCATCTTCTGGACCTACCTCTCCCGTCGCCTCGTCTCCCTGAGCCTCAAGCAGGACCAGACCGGCGACAAGTGGCTCACCAAGGAAGCCCGCTACACCAGCGCGTGGGGCATGCTCGTCTTCGCCCTCACCACCGCCTTCGCCAGCTTCGACTGGATCATGTCCCTCGACTACCGCTTCTTCAGCACCATGTGGGGCGTCTGGTACTTCTCCGCCGCCGCCTTCAGCTCCGTCGCCCTTGTCTCCTTCATCCTCGCCCGCCTCATCGGCGCCGGCAAGCTCAAGGGCTGCGTCACCTCCGAACACTTCCACGACCTCGGCAAGCTCCTCTTCAGCTTCACCGTCTTCTGGGCCTACATCTCCTTCAGCCAGTACTTCCTCATCTGGTACAGCAACATCCCCGAGGAAACCACCTTCTTCATCTTCCGCAAGGAGGGCGACTGGGACCTCGTCCGCATGGGCCTCATCGTCGGCCACTTCCTCGTCCCCTTCCTTCTCCTGGTCTCCCGCGTCGGCAAAAAGAGCTTCGCCTTCATGTCCCTCATGGCCATCCTCGCCTTCACCGTCCACGGCCTCGACATGTTCTACATGATCCGCCCCATGGTTGACGCCCATAACCCCGAACTCCGCGGCGTCGGAGCCTTCTGGATCGACATCGTCGTCTTTGCGGGTATCTTCGTCCTCTTCGCCGGATACCTCCTCCGCCGCATCTCCTCCGTCCCCCTCGTCGCCTTCAACGACCCGAGAATCGGGGAGTCCCTTGAGCATCGAAACTACGTCTGATCCGAACCCATTCGGAGTCCACCCATGAGCTCTCACGACCACGCAAACGACAACTGGTTCAGCCACGACGACAGCGAACGCCCACAGGCCGAGCAGACCCAGGTCGTCAACTCCCTCTCCCTTCTCAAGTGGTTCCTCGCCACCATCGTCTTCCTCGCCGTCGTCATCGCTGCCCTCTTTGCCTACTTCGATAACTACACCGCCCGCCTCCGGGCCGGCCAGATCACCCGACCCGATGGCACCCCCATCCCCGGCGTCGAAGTCCTCTTGAACGCCGAGTACAACGCCACAAAGGCCGCCGCCGACGAAGCCCTCGGCATCCGCGAAGGCCACGTCGTCGACGGCGGAACCCTCGACACGGCCATGAAGAAGGTCCTCACCAACTACGCCAAGTAACCGCCTCCAAGTAACCGCCAACCCGCCCGTCCCTCCGAGCATCCTCCTCCCCGCGATTCCCATGACACCCACGAGCACCATCACGACAACGGCCCGGCGCTTCTCCGCCCTCGCCGCTATCGCTGCGCTCGCCTTCACCGTCGCCGCTCAGGACACCCCCCCGCAGGCCCCCGCTCCCGATGCCCCCGCCGTTCAGGACGGACCCGCACCCCGCAACCCGCGCCTCCCCCGCCCCCCCGAACCCGAGATGCCCGCGGAAATCGCTGGCCTCGAGGTCGACGAACACCTCGGGGCCGTCCTCCCCCCGGATATCACCTTCACCGACTCCGACGGCAAGAAGATCACCGTCGGTGAGTACTTCCAGGGCGACAAGCCCGCCATCGTCGCGATGGTCTACTACGACTGCCCCCTCGTCTGCGACGTCCTCATGCTCAAGCTGACCGAGTGCCTCATGAAACTCGATCTCTCGCTGGGCGACGACTACCGCGTCCTTTGGTTCTCCTTCGATCCCAACGAAGGCCCCGAACTCGCGGCGCAAAAGCGAGACCTCTACCACGCCACCTACGCCACCTCCCCAGCCCCGGAGCTCCGCAAGAAACTCAAGGACTCCTGGAAGCTCCACACCGGCGAAGCCGCCTCCTCCGCCGCTCTCGCCAAGGCCCTCGGCTTCAAGTACCGCCAACTCAGCACCGGCGAGTACTCCCACCCCGTCGCCACCTACATCCTCTCCCCCCGCGGCAAAATCACCCGCTACATCCACGGCTTCGACCTCGACCCTCGCGACGTCAAGCTCTCCCTCATCGCCGCCTCTGAAGGCACCATCAAGCCCTCAATCGGCGACCGCCTCATGTCCTTCTGCTACATGCTCGACCCCACCACGGGAAAGTACACCGTCCAGGTCTTCCGCCTCATGCAGGTCGCCGGTGTCATCACCATCCTCGTGGTCGGTTCCGGTATCGGTCTCCTCATGCTCCGCGAAAGGGCCCGAAAGCAGGCCCGCGCCCGGCTCGAAGCCGCGGCATCCTCGGCCCTCCGCAACGATCACGTTCCCAACTCCACAGGACTGGCGTCATGAATGCAGTGTTCGGCAAGCTGGTAGTCGGCGTGAGCTGGTTCAACACCCTCGGCGAAGGTGGACCAGGATTCCTCAGCCAGGAGTTCTGGCGCAAGCATTGGCTCCGCGGTTACGCCGCCAGCGACATCGGACGCGAGTCCGATGACATGTTCATGTTCCTCTGGTGGTTCTGCGTCGCCTGGTTCGTCTTCCTGATGGGAATCGTGTTCTACCTGGTCGTCAGGTACCGCGCCCGCAAGGGTGTCGCCGGACCCCGCTCCAGCGCCCACAACACCCCCCTCGAGATCGCCTGGACCATCATCCCCACCATCATGCTGGTCGTGATCTTCTTCAAGGGCTTCTGGGCCTACATCGATAAGGTCGCGCCCCCCGGCAACGCCATCGAGCTCAACCTGACCGGCTTCCGCTGGAGCTGGCAGCTCGTCTACCCCAACGGTGCCGAAACCAACGAAGACGTCACGATCGGTGCCCGTCCCATCCCCGTCTTCTACGTCCCCGAGGACTCCAACGTCCGCTTCCGCATGAACAGCTCGGACGTCATGCACGCGTTCTGGATCCCCGACTACCGGGTCAAGGCCGACCTCCTCCCCAACCGCTACACCCAGGTCTGGGTCCGTACCGGCAAGGCCAACACCAGCCCCGACAAGCCCCTCAACTACCCCGAGCCCAAGCGGGCCTTCCTCAACGGCGCCCCCTACACCGACCACTGGGTCTTCTGCGCCGAGTACTGCGGCGACGAACACAGCGAGATGGCCGCCATCCTGCGCGTCGTCCCCAAGGACGTCTACGACAAGTGGCTCGTTTACGTCGGCACCCCCGACGACATCGTCAAGTGGGGCGAGCAGCTCTATAAGGGTCGCTGCGCTTCCTGCCACAGCGTCAACGGCACCGACAACACCGGCCCCACCTGGAAGGGTCTCCGCGACCGCGACAGCGTCTTCGCCGACGGTTCCAAGATGACCGCCGCGGAAAAGGCCGACGAAGTCGCCTTCAAGGACTACATCTGGGAATCTACCCGCGAGCCCGGCAAGAAGGTCATCGCCGGCAAGGGCAACAACATGACCCCCTACCCCCCCGCACTCCTCAAAGACGAACAGCTGAACGCCATCTTTGAGTACATCAAGACCCTCAGCGCCGCCCCCGCGGCAAAGTAACCCCGGTCACACAACACCCCGGCCCCGCCAGCGGGGGCCAGCAAGTCGAGCAGGTTCGGAGATTCGAATGTCAAGTTCACACGATCACAGCCACGGCCACCACGGGAGCTACCTCCAGTCCTCCGGCGGTACCATCGCGACCGTCTGGGACTGGATGACGACCGTCGATCACAAGAAGATCGGCATCATGTACCTCTTCGCGATCCTCACGATGTTCTTCATCGGTGGCATGGCCGCGATCGCGGTCCGCGTCGAACTCCTCCAACCCACGCGCACCGAGACCGTGCAGGTCCCGGCCCTCGATGCCGCCGGCAAGCAGATCCTCGACGCGAACGGCAAACCCAAGATGGAGGACCGCTCCGTCGTCAAGGGGCAGTTCCTCGGTGACCTCGCCCGCAGCGTCGGAGCCCTCCCCGGCGACGCCGACACCATCACCGACGGCAACAAGCTCTACAACCGTGTCTTCACGCTCCACGGCGCGATCATGGTCTTCATGGTCATCGTCCCAAGCGTCCCCGCTTCGCTGGGCAACTTCCTCCTGCCGCTCATGATCGGTGCCAAGGACGTCGCCTTCCCAAAGCTCAACCTCCTGTCCTGGTACATCTACGTCTTTGGTTCACTCTTCGCAGTTGGGTCGATCCTGCTCGGCGGTGTCGATACCGGCTGGACGTTCTACACCCCGTACTCCACCATGACCGACCCCGAGGCCAACAACCGCGTGGTCCTCATGGTGCTGGGCGCGTTCATCCTCGGGTTCAGCTCCATCCTGACCGGTATGAACTTCGTCGTGACCGTCCACAAGCTCCGGGCCCCCGGCATGGGCTGGTTCGACATGCCCCTCTTCGTCTGGGGTATCTACTCCGCCGCCGTCATCCAGGTCCTCGCGACCCCCGTCATCGGCATCACGCTGCTCCTGCTCACCATGGAGCGCGTGCTCAAGATCGGTATCTTCGATCCCGCGCTCGGCGGTGACCCCGTTCTCTTCCAGCACTTCTTCTGGTTCTACTCCCACCCCGTCGTGTACGTGATGATCCTCCCCGGCATGGCGATCATCAACGAGACCATCGCCGTCCACAGCCGCAAGCAGATCTTCGGTTACCGCGCCGTGGCGTTCGCCAGCCTCGGTATCGCCGGCGTCTCCTTCATCGTGTGGGGCCACCACATGTTCACGAGCATGAGCGAGCTCGCGAGCACCGTCTTCTCCGCCCTCACGTTCCTCGTCGCCATCCCCACCGCCGTCAAGGTGTTCAACTGGATCATGACCCTCTACAAGGGCACCATCCACTTCAACACGCCCATGCTTTACACCCTCTACTTCCTCTTCCTCTTCTCCATCGGCGGCCTCACGGGTCTTCCCCTCGGTACCCTCGCGACCGACGTCCACCTCCACGACTCCTACTTCGTCGTGGCCCACTTCCACTACGTCATGATGGGCGGCACCATCATCGCCTTCATGGCCGGCATCCACCACTGGTGGAGCAAGATGTTCGGCAAGACCTACAACGAGAAGGTCGGCATGACCGCCGCCACCATCGTCTTCATCTCCTTCAACCTCACCTTCTTCTCCCAGTTCTTCCTCGGCTCTCAGGGCATGCCCCGCCGCTACGCCTCCTACCCCGATCTCGATTCCTTCAAGCACCTCCACATGATCTCCACCTTCGGGTCCTTCGGGCTCCTCGCGGGCTTCGTCATGCACGCCCTCAACTTCGTCGCCTCCCTCGTCGCCGGCAAGAAGGCACACGCCAACCCCTACGGCGGCCTCACCCTCGAGTGGCTCGCCGACAGCCCGCCCGAAACCCACAACTTCGCCCGCGAGCCCATCGTCACCCACGGTCCCTACGACTTTGACGATGTCGTCCCGCCCCACTGCGGACCCAACGACTACCCACGCCCCGCTCCCCTCCCCGCTGGCTCCGCCGCCGCGCTCCACTCTCCCAAGAGCCCCCTCCACTCCCCCGATAAGCCCACCGCCTGATCCACGATCTCGGACCCCGGGACACCTGAACCATGAGCACGATCGACACCCACAAGCATGTCACCGGCAGCGGGGATTCCAAGCCCCTCTGGGCGCGGTACATCCCCGGCCACCACTGGCGCAACCAGGCGGAAGAGTTTGACGGACTCAAGCTCGGCTTCTGGCTCTTCCTCACCACCGAAGTCCTGCTCTTCGCCGGTATCTTCTGTGCCTACTCCCTCTTCCGCTCCATGTACCCCGCCGCTTGGGCCGAAGGCTCCACCAGCCTCGATTGGCGTTGGGGTGCCCTCAACACCCTCGTCCTTCTCATCTCCAGCTACACCATCGCGGCTTCCATCTACTGCTTCCAGACCGATCAGCAGGCTCGCGCCCGCCGCAACCTCCTCGTTACCATCTTCAGCGGCGGACTCTTCATCGCCATCAAGCTCGTCTTCGAGTACATCCCGAAGTGGACCATGGGCAAGCGCCCCGGCGTCCTCTTTGACTACCCCTTCGCCAGCGACCCACACGTCCCCCTCTGGTGGAGCGTCTACTACTGCGGCACCGCCCTCCACGCCCTCCACGTCGTCATCGGCATGATCCTCATCTTCCGCGTCTACCTCAAGAGCCTCAAGGGCACCTACGGCCCCACCTACTACACCGGCGTCGAAGTCGCCGGCCTCTACTGGCACTTGGTCGACCTCATCTGGATCTTCCTCTTCCCCCTCCTCTACCTCATCCACTGATCCACCCCCAACCACCCCGCCTCAACCGAACCACCACGCGAACCCCGCGAGACAGATCCCATGGCCCACGCCCATACCGACTCCCACGGCCACGACTCCCACGGTGACCACGGTCACAAGATCGTCGGTCCCTTGATCCTCCGCTCCGTGCTCGCCATCCTCCTGGTCTTCACCGTCCTCACGGTCGGCCAGGCCCAGTTCGAGCAGTGGTTCCAGGGTCAGTTCGACTTCATGTTCCCCAAGTGGGTCAACATCGTCGTCGTCATGGCGATCGCCAGCGTCAAGGCCGCCCTCGTCATGGCCTACTTCATGCAGCTCCGCTACGACAACCCGCTCAACACCATGATCATGGCGTTCTGCTACTTCGCCGTCGTCATCTTCATCGGCTTCACCTCCATGGACCTCCTCACCCGCGACCGCGTCACCCCATGGAAGTCCGGCCCCGTCGTGGCCGGTGGTACCATCACACCAGTCAAGGTTGCCCGCGACCGCTTCCAGACCGCCTTCTTCACCAAGGCCGAGTACGTCGAGAACCGCCTCGTCGCCCGCCAGCTCGACACCTACGCCCACGACATCGCCGCCCGCGCCGACTTCCTCAAGGAAGACGCCGCCGACGATGCCGTCGCCGCCTCCGAAGCAGTTTCCCATGTCGCCGGCCACATCCGCGACACCATGATCAACAAGAAGCCCAAGGCCGGCGCTCGCCGCCACGCCGCCGAACTCCTCGAGGCCGCCGCCGCCAAAGCCTCCGGCGGTGCAGGCACCCTCATCAACGAGGCCGCACGCCGCCTCGCCTCCGAAGAACCCCCCGCCGATAGCGAAGCCGCCATGAAGGCCGACTTCGCCGCCATCGAGGCCCACTCCCACTCCCACAGCCACGCCGCCCATCACGAAGACGCCGGCTCCACCCGCAACAAGACCCGCGGCCGCTCCGGCGTGAGCGGCGCCCTCGACACCGCCCCCGGCCAGCATCACGACCAGCCCGCACACACCCCCGCCCCCGCTTCCAGCGGACACTGAGAGCCACACGTGAACCGAT
>JBIKMF010000395.1:0-3745 GCA_044359425.1 Phycisphaerales bacterium | reverse complement strand
GTTGGTGGAGGAGTTGGGCTTTGAGTTTGTGCCGTACACGCCGGAGGAGTTGCTGGCGATTGGGGAGCGGGAGCATCAGTGGTGTCTGGCGGAGATGAAGAAGGCGGCGGCGGAGATGGGGCTTGGGGAGGATTGGCGTGCGGCGCTCGAGCGGGTGAAGACGATGCACGTTGGGCCGGGGGAGCAGCCGACGCTGATCCGGGAGTTGGCGGAGGAGGCGGTGGTGTTTCTGCGGGAGCGGGATCTGCTGACGATCCCGAAGCTGGCGGAGGAGACGTGGCGGGTGGAGATGATGTCACCGGAGCGGCAGAAGGTGAGCCCGTTCTTTCTGGGTGGCGAGGAGATCATCGTTTCGTTCCCGACGGACGGGATGTCGCACGAGCAGAAGATGATGTCGATGCGGGGGAACAACCGGCACTTCTCGCGTGCGACGGTGCATCACGAGTTGATCCCGGGGCATCACCTGCAGCAGTTCATGAACGCGCGGCACATGCAGCACCGGGATGTGTTCTCGACGCCGTTCTGGACGGAGGGGTGGGCGCTGTACTGGGAGACGCGGATGTGGGATCTGGGCTTTGCGCAGAGCCCGGAGAACAAGATGGGGATGCTGTTCTGGCGGAACCACAGGTGCGCGCGGATCGTGTTTAGCTTGAAGTATCACCTGGGTGAGATGAGCCCGCAGCAGTGCATCGATTACCTGGTGGATCAGGTGGGGCACGAGCGGGCGAACGCGGAGGGTGAGGTGCGGCGGTCGGTTGCGGGTGGGTACGGGCCGCTGTACCAGGTGGCGTACATGATGGGTGGGTTGCAGTTCCGGTCGTTGCACAAGGAGTTGGTGGGGGGAGGGCGGATGACGGAGAAGGAGTTCCACGACGCGGTGTTGCGGGAAGCGAACATGCCGGTGGAGTTGGTGCGCGCGGCGTTGACGGGGGAGATGGTGGAGCGTGATCGGCGGGCGGCGTGGAGGTTTGATGGTCGGTAGGGATGAATAAAAAAGGCCCCCGTGGTGAGCGGGGGCCTTTCGGAGTTGTGCGGAAGGGCGGGTTTAGCAGCCGCTGTCCCACGCGGCGAAGAAGCCGATGACGTCGTCGCCGTCGACACCGCCGTCACCGTTGAAGTCGGCGGAGAGATCACCTGCGTCCCAGGCTGCGAAGAAGGCGATGACATCGTCGCCGTCGACGCCGCCGTCGTTGTTGAAGTCGGAGGGGCAGCTTGTGTCGGGGGTGAGGACGTAGAAGCCGCTGCAGTCGGTGAAGGCGCCTTCGTTGACGAGGAAGATGGTGCCGGTGGCGGGGTCGAAGGCGCAGGCTTCGAGCTGGAGGGGGTTGCCGCAGTCGACGCCCTGGTTGAGGAGTGATGCGCCGATGGTGACGGGGTTGGTGGTGAGGGGTTCGGTGGCGAGGAGGGTGCCGTCGAGGGCGTAGGCCTGCAAGCCGGGGTTGTTGTCGTCGAGGGTGAGCAGCATCGTGCCGCCGGCGCGGCGGATGGATGCGGGAACGGTCGTGGCGTCGGGCAGGAAGCACATGCCTTTGTGCGATCCTTCTGCGAGTGTGCCCGGGGCGATGGCGGACATGCCGAGGAGGGGCGTGGAGGCGACGAAGGCGCCGGAGGTGGAGTAGGTGACGAGGCGGTAGCCGTTTTCGTTGATGGTGTAGACGAGGCCGTTGGTGGGGCAGAAGGCGAGGTCGTCGAAGCTGTCGTTTTCGGTGCCGCCGGGGAAGTCGCCGGCGTAGGAGCCGTCGAGGTTGTAGCCGTCGACGCGGTTGGTTTCGCTGTTGCCGACGAGGTACGCGCCGGGTGCGAGACCGGTGAGGGTGGAGTTGATGGTGACGCCGCAGACGCTGAGGTCGAAGCCGCCGTAACCGGGGGCGAAGGGATCGTTGGCGATGACGGCGCGGACGAACTGGAGGCCGGTGGGGACGCCCGCGGGGTCGCGGACGATCTGGACTTCGAGGACCCAGTTCTTGACGGAGAGGAGGGAGTCGCCGGCGTCGGTCGAGAGGAGGAGGCGGTCGTTGCCGAGCCAGTGGGCGCCTTCGACCTCGATGAGGTTGAGGTTGAAGCCGGGGAAGAGGGGGTCGGGCCAGGTGACCTGCGAGTAGTCGAGGCGGGTGATGTTGTACCGCTGACCGAAGAGGGTCAGAGAGCCGATGTCTTCGGCGAGGGCG
Organism: Phycisphaerales bacterium; assembly: GCA_044359425.1. Lineage (GTDB taxonomy): Bacteria > Planctomycetota > Phycisphaerae > Phycisphaerales > UBA1924 > JBEIUO01. The sequence goes on along the minus strand of JBIKMF010000395.1, from coordinate 1,577 downwards.
GGGGCCGCGATGCAGGCCGCGAGCGCGGCGGAACGGACGAGGTCGTTACGGGTCATCTCTCGATCTCCTTCAGGAAGCGAACGAACGTACGCGGAAAAGAGCTCAGAACGGAACGCCGGATTGGTGGGAGAGTGATCCGGCGAAGACTTTGTCGTCGAGTTCTTCGGTGATCCAGGCGCGCCAGCCGTTGTTGGTGCCGACGGTGCCGAGGAAGCGGCCGTCGTGGATGCGGTCGGCGAAAACGGCGACGTGGCCGTCGGCGAAGCCGAGGTTCATGTAGTAGGCGGAGTGGCCGGAGTTTGAGGTGTTGGCGACTTTGCTGTTTTTTCCGTGCGCGGGGCCGAGGTTCTCCCAGTCCTGACGGCCCCAGACGGACTGTCCGGATGGGCTGCGAGCGATGCCGCTCGGACCGTCGGTTTGGTTTTTGGCGCAGGTGAACAGTTCGCCGTCGATGGTGATCGAGGCCGAGACCTGGGCGTTTCCGTCGGCGAAGAGGGGGACCATGCTGGGGGTGGTGCGGATGCCGGTGTAGCGCTCGTTGAGCGGGCCGACGACGTTGTTCACGTCGTCGCGGTTGGCTCCGCCGCCAGCGGGGGAGGAGGACTTCATGTCGGTGTAGGCCATGAACCAACTCTGGCAGTAGTTGCTGTTGTAACCGGCCTTGTAGAACTCGGCGATTTCGGTTTGCGAGTAGTTGTAGATGCCGACGGCGTCCTGCCAGGCTTCGCTCACGCGGCCGGGGCTTGACGGGCAGAGGAACTTGCCGGGGATGACGATGTCTTCGGCGATGTAGTTGGCGATCCAGGAGCTCGTGTGCATGGGGCCCCAGGCCATGTTGAGGCGGTTTTCGAAGGGACCGCTGGAGTAGTAGCCCTTTGCGCCGTTGGCGTATGCCGCGGCGGCGGTGCAGAGTTGGCGGATGTTGCTGGCGCATCGGGTCTGGCGTGCGGTTTCGCGTGCGGCGCCGAGGCTGGGGAGGAGGATGGAGATGAGGAGGGCGATGATGGCGATGACGACGAGGAGTTCGATGAGGGTGAAGGCGCGGGTTGCTGTGGATGGGGTTCGCATCGTGCGTTCTCCGGCGTGGTTAGCGGGTGAGGCCGGCCTCGATGGCGGTCCAGTCGACGATCTTGAAGTTCTGGCCGTGGGGGTCGTTGAGACCGTCCTGGGCGACGAGGATGCCGTTTGGGAAGCGGCGTGTCTTGAGCGACTGGCAGACCTCGATACCGTCGGTTTCTTCGACGGAGAGCGGGGTTCCGGTTCCGATTTGGAAGGAGCCTCGGGCCTTGAAGGGTGGGCGGGCGTTGTAGACGGCGAAGGAGTTGGAGCCCTGGCTGGAGACGAGGAGGAGGGGTCCGTGTCGGGAGTGAGCGAGGGCGAGGCCTTCGACGTCTGCGACGAGTGGGCCGCTGGGGTTTGCGGAGGTGACGGGGGTTGGGGAGGAGGCTGGGTCGGTGAGGTCGATGGCCCAGACACCGACGGCTTCTTCGCCGACGAAGAGCATGCCGAGGGCGTCGTCGGCGACCATTCCTTCAACTTGGGAGGAGAGCTTCCAGGAGCGTTCGAGGGAGTGAGAG
>JBIKMF010000394.1:0-3757 GCA_044359425.1 Phycisphaerales bacterium | reverse complement strand
AACGAGGTCGACGAGGTCGTTGACTTCCTTCGAGCCGACGGCGAAGAGGTTGCCGTCGTCGTCGGGTTCAAGGAGTTCGGCGGAGGTGATGCGGCCGTTGGCGTCGGGCGCAACGCGGACGACGGCGCGTTCGCGGTAGTTGAGCGGGCGCTGAGTCTCGTCGGCGAAGGCGAGGTTGAACGGGCCCGTCATGTCCACCTGCATCGTGGACTTGGGCGTGCCCTCGGGACGGGGGCCGAAGTAGTCGCGGATTTCGGCGACCGACTCGGTAAAGAACATGTTCGCCACGTCGTGAGCGGCAACCAGATCGGAGAAGATGTACTCGCGGGCGTACCAGCGATCACGGGGCATGGGGCGGCCCTGCTGGTCGCGGGTGAAGACGATAACGCGGCTGGCCCAGCGTCTGCCGTTTGGCAGGTAGGTATCGATCAGGCGGCCTTCGTGCGAGTAGCCGAACGAGGTGAGGTAGTTGTGGGGGGCAACGTCGGCGATGCGGGGCCAAGGGCAGACGGGGTTGACGACGAAGGGGCCGCCGGTATCGGGCGGTGGCGTGAGCGGCGTGCCGGGCTCGGCGTCGAGCACGGTCTGGAGTGCGCGGCCGAAGCTGTCGCGGAGGTAGTACGTGAGCGTCGTGCTCTGGAGGGGATCGCCGGTTTGGGGTTGGAGGGGGTTGGTGACAAGGCCATCGACGGCCCACTCCTGCGAACCCTGGTCGTCGAACGCGGTGCCTTCGATGGGATAGAACCACAGCTCACCGCCGGGCGTTCCGAGCGGGCGCTGACGCCTTGGTGCACCGATCGAGAGCGTGCGGAGGACGCGGCGTTGGTGCTGCGGGGTATCGGCTTGGTTCGCGTCGCGGAGCGTGAGACTGAACGTGGGGACGAAGCCGGCCCACGAGTCGGGGGCATCGGCGGGCAGCGGGCAGGACGCGAGGAGCGTGGAGCGGGGTTCGGTGAAGGTGACGGACGCGGAGAGCTCGCAGGATTGACCGGCCCAGACGGCCTGCTCGCGTTCGAAGATTTGGTGGGTGTAGTACTTCTGTGTGCTTCCGAGCAAGGGCGAGCCCTGCGCGATGCCCTGGGCGTGCTGCTCGGATGAGTAACTCGTCGCGGGCTGTTCGCCGGATCCGGGCGCGGCGGGGATGACGGTGTCGACGCGGCGATGCTCGAAGAAGTCAACGAGGCCGCGAGATTCGCCCTGGTTCTGGATGTCGGCGAGAGACCAGCCGATGGAACGGCGCTCGACGAGCAGGAGTGTTGAGCGGAGCGAAGTAAAGGGATCGGCGAGCGCAGGGAGCATGACCAGGAGTTGCGGGTCGCCGGGGTTTTGCTGGCGGGTGATGTAGCCGCCGGGGCCTGCGGTTGGGATGTTGTCGTCTGGGTTGGTATTGGTGTTGAAGTACTGTTCGGCGGTCTGATAGACGGACTCTTCACCGACACCGCTGGCGTTCGTGACGAACGAGCCGCCCTCGTAAGCCCATTCGCGGCGCTTGAGCTCGAGCCCTGAGGCGTTGAGGTAGACGACAGTGCGGGTGCGAAGGCCGGGAGCGGAGTAGTTGGCCGCGTGTTCTGATTGCCCGTACTGCGGGTTGTCGCGTGCTTCCTGGGAGTCGAACTCTTCGACGATGGTGATGAACCGCGGGGTTGCGAGTTGCTGGCCCGGCTGGGTGAGGGAGGCGAGCGAGAGATTCGCATAACCCTGCCATGTGTAGGGCGCCGCAAATACCGAGCGATGCGGTGCTCCGGTCGCGCTGAGGACGCCGAAGACGCCCGAGGAGCCATCGACCGTGCCGCTGGGCGGGAGCCAGTACTTGCACATCCGGTAGTGACGCCATTCGCCTCGGTCGTTTCGGAGGCTCGCGGCACGGACGGTGCCGCCCGGCGTCCACTTCGCGACGCCGGAGGGGCTGTCGACGTCCACGTAGTGGCGGTTGGTTCCTGGAAGCGTGACGAGGGCCTGTTCGTCGGGGAGGCGATCGAGCGGCGCGGAGTTCTGCCAGTGCGCGGTGGCGTACGCGAGGAGTCGCGAGCGTGCCGATGCGGTGATGAGCACGCGGCCGGAGCCGGGCTCGCGGACGGCGCAGGACGCGACCTGTTCCCATCGCTGCTCGACGAGATCATTGACGGAGAAGGGTGTGGCGCCGAAGGGCGGAAGAAGGGGCTGCACACCTCCCTGGTCGGCGCAGGCGTCGTCGTTCGCGGCGGCGAGCAGGCGGGCGAGTTCGGCGGGCTCGAACACCGCTTCAAGCCAGGGGAGCGAGTGGCCGAGTCCTTCGTTGATCGTGAGGTTTGAGTAGATGAACGCGCGCGTGCGGGTGTCGTGCCGACCTGTGACGGGATCGGCGGTGGTCATGGTGGTCTTGAGGAGCGTGGGCGGGCACGTCACGCGGCCGAGCTGTTCGGGGACCTCGTTGGAGCGTGTGTAGTTGTAGTGCGAACGGATGCAGTAACGCCACGCGTGGAGGCCGGAGGCCGGGCTGGCGGACGCGAGGGGATCGGTGCCGCCGTCGAGGCTCGGAGTGCCGTCGGGGAGCAGCATCGCATCGGTGGGCGGGAGCGTGAACGCGAAGCCGCTGTTCTCAAGTTCGGCCGTGGCGTCGAAGTCGTAGACGTAGATGCGGTCGATGGCGACCACGCCGTAGACGCCGGAGTTGGCGAGCGTGCGGTTCCACTCGTCGGAGTCGTGGTTGTTGACGGGCTTCGGCGGCGGCGAGACCAGGCGATGCGCGTAGACGAGGGTCCAGGCGACGTCGAGTGAGCCGTCTTCGCGGCGAGTGGAAAGCCGCAAGCTGCGGAGTTGGCCCTTTGACGGGCAGTTCTGGGCGCACTCGATGCACTCGGGGGTGCCGGCGTGATCGGCGAAGAACCAGGAGGCGGGCTGGTAGGTCATCTCGACGACGTGGCCGTAGCGGTCTTCGATCATCGAGCAGGTTGCGTAGTACGGCACACCGAAGCCGGGGTTGGTCGAGTCGGTCCACGGGTTGTGATAGCGGCCGTCGGGGAACTGCTGCGGGAGGAAGGGGCGGTCGTGGTAGGAGCGTTGTTCCCAGCGCGGGTTGGCGGCGGGGTCGAGCGTGCGGCGGTCCCAGGAGTGCGAGGGGATGTCCTCGCGGTGGACGTTGAAGGTGTAGGTGAGTGCGCCGTCGTAGAGCGTGACCTTGTACTGGGTGGGCGGGATGGACCAGGAGCGGTTGGTCCAGGTGCCGTTGTGCTCCATGCGGGCGCGGAAGCGTGCGGGGGCCTCGTACCTGCCGCTGGATTCGATCTGCTGGAAGGGGATGGACTGGAAGGCGTCGAGGATGAGCCAGCAGGTGACGGGGGAGTTGCCGACGACATCGGGGATGGCGGAGTCGACGAGCAGGAGGGGGTTTTCACCGATCATCCAGCCGCCGCCGTTGAAGTCCCACCAGCGGTCGGTTTCGACGGCGCGGGTGTGGACGGGGCGCTGGTGGAACCCGATGGCCGAGCGGGTGCGGGCGAGGCGGAACGATGCGCCCCGGAAGGGCAGTTCGAGGTCGACGGTTTGGACGAGGGGCGCGCCGGTGACGAGGTCGGCGATGCCGGCGAGGGTTTCGCGGCTGGTGCCGCCCCAAGAGGTGGGCGCTCCGCCGGCTCCGGGCGGGACGAGGGGGAGCGAGGTGCCACCGAGGGTGGGCGCGGGGTGGACGAAGTCGCCGGGGATGTGCGTTTCGACGAGGTTGACGTTCAGTCGGAACCCGGCGGGGTGGGTGGTGCCGGATTCGCCGTCGCGTCGGAAG
>JBIKMF010000417.1:0-3431 GCA_044359425.1 Phycisphaerales bacterium | reverse complement strand
AACTCGCGCTGCCGCCCGCGACCAACAACCCCAGGTCCTTCGCCGTTGTCCCGCTGTTCTCCACGAGCGACATCGTCCGGGTGTTCGTTGTGTCCTGCAGCACAATCCTGCCGTTGGTCTGGTCGATCGATGCCGCGATGTTCGTAAACCCCGCCGCCGTGATCGCGTCGTTGATCCGCTGGATCGCCCCGCCCACCGTCGTCACCGCGCCCGCGACCTTCGTCTGCACGGGTGGAGTCCCCCGCATCTCCCACACGTCTCCCAGGTTCACACGCACATCCGTCGTGTCCGATCCGTCGTCGATCGTGATCGAGAACGAGTACCCGTCCACCGTCGACGTCGGCCTGATGCTCACGCCACCGCCGTCGTTCAGCGTCGCCAGCGACGTGTTCGCGTTCAACCCGTACACCGCCGAGCCCGTCATCGTCCCACCCGCCGCCGTGCCCGCGATCCCCAGGCTCGTCGCCGTCGTATACCCCGCCGCGTCCGCGATCGTGAGCGATCCGCCGCCGTTGTCCGTCACCACGAACTTCCCGTCCTGAACCTTCGCCCGCACCTGCGCCGTGCCGTTGTTGTTGATCGCGTCCAGAACCTCGTTCACCGTCGTCGTCCGCGACAGGTCGATCGTCGCCGACCGGTTCCCCGAGTCCGTGATCGTGATCCGCCCGCGCGAAATCCCCGACCCGTCACGCAGGTCCGCCAGATTCACGTCCCGGTCCAGCCTCGCATCCGCCGTCTCAAACGTCATCTCCGTCGCGCCCACCGACGACGAATCCCTGTTCGCAAACCCGCGCGACAACACCTGCTGCGTCGACACCAGCCGATCCACCAGCATCGTGTACGTGCCCGCCGCCGCCGCGTTCGTCGCCGTCGCCGTCGCAACCTCCCCGTCCGAACTCGTCGCCGTCTTCGTCTGGAACGTGTTCGACGTCCTGAACACCGCCGAGGCCGTCCGCAGCGCCGTCAGCTTGCTGTTCAGATCCAGGTACGCCGAGCTCTGCAACTGAAGCTGCACCACCCGCGCCTGCGCCTGCGTCCGGGGCCTGGCCTCCACCGCCAGCAGCTGGTTGATCAGCGAGGTGCTGTTGATGCCGCTGAAGATGCCGACGCCAGAGGTAATCCCGCTCATCCTGCAACTCCCGCCGGCTCACGCCAGCCCTTCTACGCCGCCTCGCGGCCCCTCATCCACCCGGGCACCACAGCCTCGCCCAGGCCCAGCCGCCCCCGCGACCGCGGCGCCGCATCCGGCCCCGCCGGCATCAGGCCCCGCCCCCGACCGCTCGGTACGCAAAGCCCGGACCGCTCCAGCCGCATCAAGTCCAACGCCCACGCCGATACCACCCGCCGGTACCCCGCGCGAGCCTCAGCAGACATCCTGTCCGTTCGGGTTTCATTCATGCGTCCGCGCAGACCTGCGCCTCTATAGAATCGGTCCGCCAATGGGGGGGTCTTCACTCCGCCCCGGGTATCGGGCCCTTCCTTCCTCCCAGCCCTGCACCCTCCACCCCCAGCCTGCCGATACTCCCGCGTACTCGCCCCGAGAACCAACCATGAAGCCCCTCCCCAAGCACCTCCTCGCCCTCACCCTCGTCCTCTCCGGGGCCACCTTCCTCCACGCCCTCGCCCTCATCGCCTTCGCCTTCCTCGCCGCTGATCGCCCGATTTGGATCCTGTTCGGGTTCGAGGTCGTCGTCCTCATCACCGCCGTCCTCGGCCTTCAGTTCGCCCGCGGCAAGTACCAGGAAGCCCAAGGCCTCGGCGCCGCCTGCATCGGTGGCACCATCGCCCTCTGCTCCTTCCTCGCCTGGCTCGCCGCCTCCAAGGTCACCTTCAGCTTCGCCGCCGGCGCCCTCATCATCAAGTCCTACCTCATCACCCGCGCGGCAGTGGGGGCCTGGTTCTTCCTGCTCGCCGCTTTCGCCGTCCTCACGCGCAACCCCCTCTCCTTCGCCTACCTCAAACGCGCAGTCATCGCCGGCGCGATCCTCGTCGCCGCCGCCGCCGCCACCTTCAAGTTCCGCGGCGCAATCTCCTCCTGGCTCGCCTCCACCCCCGGCGGAATCCAGGCCGTCGCCATCGGCTTCATGATGCTCGTCGCCGGCGTGCTCATCTGCATCACCGGCCACTGCACCATCCGCGCCTTCGAACTCGGACGCGACCCCTCCGAATCCCCTCAGCAATCCGCCTGATCGCGCCCGCCGCAGATCACCCGCGACACCAACCGCCCACCGAGCCTGAACGCCAGGTCCCGCTCGTCCCTCGTGCTCAGCACGCACAGGTCCGCACGCTCCCCAGCCGCGATCACCCCGCCGCTCAGCCCCAGCACCGCCGCGGCATTCCGCGTCGCGCCGCACAACGCCTCCGCGTAGTTCAGGCCGCAGTGCCGCGCCGCCGCCGCCATCGCCATCGGCACCGACACGCACGGCGCCGACCCCGGGTTGCAGTTGGTCGCGATCGCCGCCGCGCCGCCCGCGTCAATCACCGTGCGCAGGTTCGCGTACCGCCCATCGAGGTGCAGCCCGCAAATCGGTAGCCCCACCGCGACAGTCGACGACTGGCCCAGCGTCGCCAGCGTCGCCGCGGACGATGCCTCCAGGTGGTCCACGCTCATCGCCCCCAGCGACGTGCAGAGCCCAACCCCTCCGAGATCCGTGAACTGATCGACATGCCCACGCACCGGATGCCCAAGCTCCCGCGCGCGCGACAGCAGCGCACGCCCATCCTCCAGCGACCACGCCCCCTTCTCGATGAACACGTCCACCGCGCACCCCGCGAAGCACCGGTGGACCTCGTCCAGCGTCTCGTTCACCGTTTTGCCTACAAAGCCAGGCGTTTCCGCGTCGATCGCGTGCCCCAGCAGCGCCGTCATCACCACCCGCCCCGGCCACCGCGATGCGCTCTCCGCGATCGCCTCCAGCATCTTCATCTCGTCCTTCGTCGACAGCCCGTACCCGCTCTTGATCTCGACCGTCGTCGTTCCCTCCGCGAGACACTGCGCCAGCCGCTCATCCAGCAACTCCGACAACTCGCGCCGGCTCGCCGCTCGCACCGCCCGCACCGTCGACATGATCCCGCCGCCCCGCGCGAGGATGTCCAGGTACGGCACCCCGCGCAGCTTCATGTCCCACTCGTCGATCCGTTCGCCCGCCCAGCACAGGTGCGTGTGACAGTCCACGAACCCCGGCACCACAACCCGCCCCGCGCAATCGATCGTCCGCTCCCCGCGCAACCCGCACTCCCCAACGCCGATCGCCGCGATCAACCCGCCCGAAACCGCAACCGTCGCGTCGGGGATCACCGTCATCACGCTCATCTCACGTCCGCGCGCCGCACCCTCACCCCGCGCCGGCGTGACCACCCTCGCACGCACCAGAACCAGTTCAGCCGTGTTCATCGCGAACGCTCGCTTACTCCACGCAGGAACGTCAGGA
>JBIKMF010000068.1:0-13730 GCA_044359425.1 Phycisphaerales bacterium | reverse complement strand
GTGCCGGCAAGCCCGTGGCTGGCGGAGGGCGAGGCGCCGGGAGCGCCCGGGGTGGAGGTGAGCAAGGGAGAGGGCGAGTGGATGCGGGTGCGGGTGACGGCGGCGAAGGGGAGCGGTGCGAAACGGTGGGTGATCTGGGCGCGGTATGGGGAGACGTGGCGGATGGTGGTGGCTCAGGTGGAAGGGGTGGAAGGGGCGGGCGTACAGGAGGTGCCGCTGCGTGGGACGACGGGGGCGGGGGCGCTGAACGCGGTGTCGGTGCGGGGGATGGATGCGTTTGGCAGAGAGGGGCCAGCGGGGGTGGTGGCGGTCCCCTAAGGTCAGGGCCCTTTGGTAGCACGGCTCCCCCACTGCTGGCGGGTTGGAACCGGGAAGGCGGGAGCGGCATCAAAGAGGTTGAAAGGAACGAGACATGAGCGAGATTCTGAATCCGAGTTCGGCGACGTTCGGGAGCCAGGTGCTGGAGAGCGAGCTGCCGGTGCTGGTTGATTTCTGGGCGCCGTGGTGTCCTCCGTGCCGGATGCTGAAGCCGATCGTTGAGGCGTTGGCGGAGGAGATGAGCGGGAAGATCAAGGTGGCCGCGGTGAACGTGGACGAGAACCCGGAGCTGGCGTCGAAGTACAGCGTGCGGAGCATTCCGGCGTTGATGATCGTGAAGAACGGCCAGGTCGTGGATTCGTGGGTGGGGTATGCGCCGAAGCCGGACCTGGTGAAGCGGCTTGAGCCGCATGTTGGGGTGTGATTGAAAACGAGAGCAGCCCCCGAAGGCGGGGGCTGCTTGAAGCGGAGAGGGGGGGATTCGAACCCCCGTTACCGACCGAAATCAGTAAAACGGTTTAGCAAACCGCCGCCTTCAGCCTCTCGGCCACCTCTCCGGCGGGCTCCATGATAGGCCCCCTCGGATCGGTCCGCAACGAAACGCGGCGAGGCCCGGTTGGAGGGGGCCTCGCCGCGCGTTTTGGGGGGCTCGTGGATCACCGTTCGGCCCTGCCGGCCGTCGGTTCTGCGGGGCTCATTCCTCCCGCTGGTTGTCGTCAGAATCCGGTTTGCTGCTCGTGTCGAGCAGCTTCCGAAGATACTCGTTCTCACGCCGCGTCGCCTCGAGGTCGAACACCAGGTACTTGATGCTCAACCGCAGGTAGTCCAGCGACTCCTGCAAGTCCGCGATCGTCTGCTTCATCTTGTCGTGCCGCTCGCGAGTCTGGCTCGCCAAAGCCTCCAACTCGCCCCGCTGGGATTCAGGCAACACACCGATCTGCTTGATCAGGTCGCCGAGCTTTGACTGGAACTCCATCTCGTTCATCTCTCTTCCTCCGAATCTGTGGTTGTCCCGAACGTGCGAGGCGATGGTTCGCGTCTCACCAGAGTGTGCGCGATCCTTCACGTTTGACACGCCGTTTCACAAACATTCCACGCTCGAAGGTCCATCTATCCGGTCTGCGATGCACGCACGCCCGCGCCCCTCACCCAGCCCTCATATCCGGCCCCTACATCCGCCCCCTACATCCGTCCAAAGTCAGCCCGCCTCATCGCCTGCTTCCCCGCCGGTGACGCCGCGTTGAACAGCTCGTCGATCGCCGTGGGCTCGGTCTTGCGCAGCTCCCGCGCCAGCTTCCGCAGATGGTTGTCAACGTCCATCCGAAACCGCTGGAACCAACTCTCCAACTCGTGACGGCTGAACTTGCTCAACGGGTCCTTCAAACCCGTCTGCGAAGCCGCCCAATCCAGCAACGCGCCCCCCGACTCGCTGAACCTGTACAAATCCAACGTCCCCGCCACCCGCTTCCGCAGCGCAATGAACGGGTCCTTCACGTGCTCCGGCAGCCTCGTCATCACCTTCGCCAAGGTCAGCGGATCCAGCGACGGCGCATCCGCCCCCGTCTCAGCCTCAACCACCACCCGCCGCAGCACCGGCTTCGCCACCGCCGCCGCCACCCCCGCCTCCACCTCCGGAACCGTCACCACCGCCGCGAACGCCCCCGCCGCCGGCTTCAGCTCCGCAAACGCCGTCGACAGCGTCTTCGTCCCAGCCCGCTCAAAACGGATCGTCAGCCGCTGGCACTGCTTGCCCTCGTGCAGCGCGGTTTCCGCCGACAGTACCTTCCCCTGCCCCCATTCCGGGCGTGCCGAATGGACGATCAGGTCCCCCTTTACCCAAACAGTTCCCGACATAGCAACCCCTTGTGTCCCCTCGTCCTCCCGCTCCGGCTGTACGCCGACCCGGGCGAGACGCCGACTGGGGCGGCCTCGTCCGGGATACGCTTGGGCATTCGAGGTCGACGGGAAACGCTCCGGGAAAGCTCGCGGGCGTTGTCCGGTCGATACGGAGAGGATAGCATCCCTTTCACCCAAATCCTAGAGGAATCCGGCGGCTCCCGCCCCTGTTCCCCTTGGCCTCGGTGTGAGGAGCCGGACCCCAACATGATCGAAGCACTCAAGAGCGAAGAAATCGTCAGCAAAGCAGGCGGCCGCTTCAAACTCTGCGCTCTCATCCAGCGCCGTCTCGTCCAACTCATGGAAGGCGCCCGCCCCCTCGTCGAACGCGACGGCCGCTCCGACCTCGAGATCGCCATCGAGGAAATCATGCAGGACAAGATCACCCACGACTTCGACACCGAACGCCTCCGCGGCGTGAAGTCCGACGACTGATCCCCACGCTCGTCATGAGCACGCCGCATCCGGGAACCCCCGCCAATCCCTCCGACCCAAAGGACCTCAGGCCCTTCGTCGAAGGTCGTCGTGTCATTGTCGGCATCACCGGCGGAATCTCCGCGTACAAAACCGCCACCGTCGTCAGCAGACTCGCCCAGGCCGGCGCCGAAGTCACCGTCCTCATGACCGAGTCCGCCACCCGCTTCGTTACCCCCCTCACCTTCCAATCCCTCTCCGGCCGCCCCGTCTACACCAGCCAGTGGGAACACGTCGAGTCCAAAGACCCGCAGCACATCTCGCTCGCGACTCGCGCTCACCTCGCCGTCGTCGCCCCAGCCTCGATGGACTTCCTCGCCAAGCTCGCCACCGGCCGCGCCGACGACGCCGTCTCCCTCGTCCTCTCCGCGATCGACCGCACGAAAACCCCCGTCTTCCTCGCCCCCGCGATGAACGAGGTCATGTGGTCCCAGCCCGCAACCCGGCGCAACGTTGAAACCCTCGTCGCCGACGGCTTCCAACTCATCGGCCCCGGTGACGGCTGGCAGGCCTGCCGCGCCGTCGGTGCCGGCCGCATGAGCGAACCCGAGGAAATCCTCGCGGTCATCGCCGCCAAACTCAAGAACTCGGTAGGCTGATCCCCGCGCGAGCCCCGCTCGCAAGAAAGGGTCACCACCATGTCCACCTCCGCTCGCCCCACCGGCATCCTCGGCTGGATCGAATGGGCCGGGAACAAACTCCCCGATCCCGTCATGCTCTTCGTGGGCGCAACCGTCCTCGTCGTCGTTCTCTCCACCATCGCCTCCGCCGCGGGCTGGAGCGTGACCCCCGTCCGCATGAAGCCCAAGACCGAACTCGTCACCGACGCCTCCGGTGCCCAGCGCACCGTCCCCGTCATCGAGAACGGCCGCCCAGTCATCGAACTCGAACGATCCGGCAACCCCGTCGTCGCCCGCCCCATCCTCAGCTCCACCGGCATCTACTGGCTCGTCGCCAACGTCATCCGCAACTTCACCAACTTCGCCCCCCTCGGCGTCGTCCTCGTCAGCGTCATGGGCATCGGTGTCGCCGAGAAGTTCGGTGTCTTCTCCACCAGCATGAAGGCCGTCGCCGGTGTCGTCCCCTCCGCTCTCCTCACCCCAACCGTCATCTTCCTCGGCTTGTTATCGCACCTCGCCGGCGACTCCGGTTACGTCGTCCTCCCCCCCCTCGCCGCCGCCCTCTACGCCCTCTTCGGCCGCCCGCCCATCGCCGGCGTCGCCGCGGCATTCGCCGGTGTCGCCGGTGGCTTCGCCGCCAACATCGCCATCTCACCCACCGACGCCCTCATCGCCCCCATCACCCAGGCGGGCGCCAGCGTCCTCGACCCCACCTACACCGTGCAACCAACCTGCAACTGGTTCTTCATGATCGCATCCAGCGTCATGCTCCCCCTCGTCGGCTGGTTCGTCACCGCCCGAATCGTCGAGCCCCGCGTCCTCGCCGCCGGTATCGACCCCGACGCCCCCGTCTCCGCCGGTCTCGTCCCCCTCACCATCCTCGAACGCCGCGGCCTCGCCGCCGCAGCAATCGTCTTCTCCCTCGCCCTCATCGGCGCGGCACTCCTCGCCGCAATCCCCGGCGCACCCCTCCACGGCTCGATGCCCGCGAAACTGCCCGCCTTCGGCCCAATCCCCGCCGTGCCCATCGCCGGTGAAAACCCGCCGACCACCCCGCGCTGGTCAATGGCCATCGTCCCGCTGATCTTCGTGCTTTTCCTCGCTCCCGGCGTGGTCTACGGAAAGATCACCGGCGCGGTCAAGGGCGTCGCGGCCGTAAGCGAGGCCCTGGTCGACTCGATGAAGCAGATGGCCGGCGTTATCGTCATGTGCTTCTTCGCCGCGCAGTTCATCGAGTGCTTCAAGTACAGCCAGCTCGACCTCATGGTCGCGTACACCGGCGGAGAGATCCTCGCCTCCGCGGGTCTTCCCACTCCGGTGCTGCTCGTCGCCCTCATCGTGATGACGACCCTGATCAACCTGCTGATCGCCTCGATGAGCGCGAAGTGGACCGCCCTGGCCCCGGTCGTCGTCCCCATGATGATGATGCAGGGCATGAGCCCCGAGCTCGTGCAGTGCGCCTACCGAATCGGCGACAGCTGCACCAACGTCCTCACCCCACTCAACGCCTACATCGTCCTGATCATCGTCGCCGCGCAGCGGTACAAGAAGTCCTTCGGCCTGGGCAGCGTGGTGGCCATGATGCTCCCCTATTCGATCGCATTCCTGATCGCCTGGACCCTGCTCCTGCTGCTCTGGGTGTGGCTGGGCCTCCCCCTCGGCCCGGGCGCACCACTGTGGTATTCCCCCTCGCCGGCCCCGGGTTGATTTTCGCTCCCAGCCGGCCAAGCATTACGACCCATCCGGAGAGGTGGCAGAGCGGCTGAACGCGCTGGTTTCGAAAACCAGTATGGGCCTCGGTCCATCGGGGGTTCGAATCCCCCCCTCTCCGCTTTGTGAGACAACCCCTGCGTTGCGGGGGTTGTTTTGTTTTTGGGCGCGGGTGGGACGGGGCAGAGGGGTGTTGGGGAGAGTGGCGGGGAAAAGGGTGATTTTCTCTGGGTTTGGCGTGCGCGCGGGGTGGTTGGTGTGGTTGGGGGACAGGGGCGGAGCGCCGCTTCTGTACGGGCACTGCCCGGCGGGTGCTTGGGTTTGCATACGCTCGCGACGAGGTCGGGGCCCGCATGGTGCGGGGGCACGGGCGGGTGTTGAGGAGCGTGTGCGCGCCTTCCAGGTCCTGCAACTTTCTCGGAGCGATCGGAATGACGCCAGAAACCCGGACGCGTGCACGGCAGATCTTCCTCGATGTGTGCGATCTTGAGCCCGTCGCGCGGGCCGCGCGGATCTCCGAGTTGTGCGGTGGGGACGAATCACTCAAGGAACTGGTCGACGCGTTGCTGCGGGAGGACCCGGGGACGAAAGATACTGGGTTTGCGCCGGTGGTGTCCGGGGCGAGCGTTGAAGGGCTTGCCGCGGCGTTGCTGGAGGCTCCGGGGTCTATGATCGGGCCGTATCGGATTGTGCGGCTGCTGGGGGAGGGTGGGTTCGGCACGGTGTATCTCGCGCAGCAGGATGTTCCGATTTCGAGGCGTGTCGCGCTGAAGGTCGTGAAGCTCGGGATGGACACGCGGCAGGTGGTGGCGCGGTTCGAGCAGGAGCGTCAGTCGCTTGCGTCGATGGACCACCCGAACATCGCGAAGGTGTACGACGCGGGTGCGACGTCGAACGGGCGGCCCTACTTCGCGATGGAGTACTGCGAGGGCGAGTCGATCACGCGGTATTGCGACACGAACAAGCTGTCGGTCGGTGCGAGACTCTCGCTGTTTGCGCAGGTTTGCCTGGCGGTGCAGCACGCGCACCAGAAGGGTTTGATCCACCGCGACCTCAAGCCGGGCAACGTGCTGATCTCGCAGGTTGATGGGGCACCGGTCGCGAAGGTGATCGACTTCGGGATCGCGAAGGCGACGATGCGGGAGGAGACCGGGGCGAGCGTCTTTACACAGCACGGGCAGTTTGTGGGTACGCCCGAGTACATGAGCCCCGAACAGGCGGCGGGCTCGGGTGACATCGACACGCGGGCCGACATCTACGCGCTGGGCGTGATGCTGTACGAGTTGCTCACCGGGAGCACGCCGTTTGACAGCAAGTCTCTGCGGGCGGCGGCGTACGACGAGATCCGTCGGATCATCCGGGAGGTCGATCCGCCCAGGCCGAGCACGAAGCTGCGCGAGAGTGGTGACACGGCGACGCGGGTTGCGGAGGCGAGGCAGTCGGAGCCGCGGCGGCTGGGCGGGCTGCTCAGCGGCGAGCTGGACTGGGTGGTGATGAAGTCGCTGGAGAAGAACAGGGACCGAAGGTACTCGTCGGCGGCGGAGTTTGCGGCGGACATCGAGCGATACCTGCGGGACGAGCCGGTGTCGGCGCGACCGACGACCGGGCTGTACCGGATGGCGAAGTTCGCGAGGCGGAACAAGGGGCTTGTGGTGGCCGCGGGGATGGTGACGGCGTCGCTGCTGTTGGGGATGATGGCAACGACGGCGATGTATCTTCGCGCGGAGGGTGCCCGGGGGCGGGAGGAGTCTGAGCGGCGTCGCGCAGAGACCAAGTCTGCGACGACGCAGGCGATCAACGACTTCTTGATCAAGGACTTGCTGGCGGCGCCGAATCCGTGGGTGGAGGAGGGACGGGACGTCAAGGTGTCGGAGACGCTGGATCGTGCCGCGGGGCGGGTGGGCGAGCGATTCGGCGGGCTTCCGGAGGTGGAGGCGGCGGTACGGACGACGCTGGGTCGGAGCTATTCGTCGCTGGGGCTCGTGAAGCCGGCGATGGTGCACCACCAGAGGGCGGTTGAGTTGCGTCGCGCGGGGACGGGTGATGCGGCGGAGGTCGCCGAGTCGATTCGGTTGCTGGCGTCGAGCATGTCCGACGCGGGGGACCACAAGGAAGCGGAGCCGCTCTGCAGGGACGCGTTGGAGCGGTTTACGGCTTTGTCGGGGGCGTCTTCGGATCGTGTCGCCGACACGCTCGAGGTGCTGGCGAACATCCAGATGGGATTGAGCGAGTACAAGGGCGCGGACGAGACGTTGGGGCGTGCGATCGGCATCCGCGAGGCGTTGGGAGCGGATGCAGAGAACAAGACGGCGATGGCGCGTCTGACGCACACGCGGAGCAATGTTCTCGCGCTGATGGGAGACTACGCGGGCGCGGAGAAGATGATGCTTCGCGCGATCGAGATGTTCACCGCCGCGACGGGGGCGGGAAGCCCGCACGTTGCGCAGGTGCGGAGCGATTTGGGATCTCTGTATTTCGAGATGGACAAGTACGCGGAGTCTGAGGCGGCGTACAACGCGTCGTTGCCCGTGATGATCGCGGTGCTCGGACCTGAGCATCCCCTTGTGCTGCTCAACCGGCGGAGCCTTGCGAACACGATCAGCTACATGGGGAGGGACGCCGAGGCGGAGCCGATTTTCCTTGAGAGCATCGCGATCAGCGAACGGACGCTTGGGAAGTCGCACCCGCAGACCATGGCGGCGGTGAACAGCTTGGCGACGATGTACCTTCGCCTCAAGAAGTACGACCAGGCGGAGCCGCTGCTGGAGGGGCTCTTCGAGCTTTCGCTGAAGGAGATGGGCGAGAAGCACGCGGAGACGCTGAAGTACGCCGTCAATCTGGCGTGGTGCGAGCGATACAGAGGGAACGCGGCGGAAGCGGAGACGCACTTTCGTATGGGGGTCGATGGCTTCCGCGAGACGTTGGGGAAGACCCATCCGTACACGATCAGCGCGGTGAGCGGCCTGGCTCAGTTTCTCGCCTCCGAGAAGCGATGGAAGGAATCCGCGGACCAGGATCGGCTGATGCTGGAGTACTCCAAAGAGGCGGGCTGGCCAGAGGACGGCGACACGGCACGGATCCTGAGCCGGATGGGGCTCAACCTCATCCGAGCTGGTGAACCAGCTGCCGCGAGAGAGCCGCTCGCTCGGAGCCTCGAACTCTGCAGGACGCTCTTCCCGCCCGCGGATTGGCGCACGGGCACGGCGGAGATGCGGATGGGTGAGTGCCTTTCGCTTCTGGGCGAACCCGAGGCCGGCGAGGTGCTTCTGTTGGCGGCGTTGAAGAAGCTGCGTGAGGACCCGGGCACCGCGCCGGGGAACACGGAGGCGTGCCTCGGGCTGCTGCGCGACCACTACACGCGCACGGGCCAGACGGAGAAGGCCGCGGAGATCGAGGCTCAGCTGCCGAAGTAAGGCGTGTGTGATGTGGCACTGGTCTCGCTCCTATCCCCCCCACTACGCTGCGCCATGCGAGTCTGCTTGCTTGCGGTTTTGGTGCTGATTCCGGCGTGCGCTTCGTCGCGGCCGGGGGATGCGGCCGGAGAGATGCGCGGCATGGTGCGGCTTGCTGGCGGCACCTTTCTGATGGGGAGCGACGAGGGCTACCCGGAGGAGCGACCGGCGCGGGAGGTTCGTGTCGGGGCGTTCTGGATCGACGTGCACGAGGTCACGAACCGGGAGTTCGACGCGTTTGTGAGGGCGACGGGCTACACGACGGTGGCGGAACGCACACCGGACGCGGCGGCGTTCCCGGATGCCGACCCTTCGCTGCTGGTGCCGGGGTCGGGGGTTTTTGTCGCTCCTGCTTCGGTTGGGGATATGGATGAACTCTCGTGGTGGCGCTACGTGCCGGGGGCGTGCTGGCGCCACCCGGAGGGCCCGGCGAGTTCGCTTGAGGGTCGATGGGATCATCCGGTGGTCCACGTCGCGTTCGAGGACGCTTGTGCGTATGCGAAATGGGCGGGGAAGCGACTCCCGACGGAGGCGGAGTGGGAGTTTGCGGCCCGCGGGGGGCTCGCGGGCGCGACGTACTGCTGGGGCGATGAGTGGAACCCGGGCGGTGTTCACATGGCGAACACCTGGCAGGGGGCGTTTCCGCACGAGAACCTCAAGAGCGATGGGTATGCGGGCGCGGCGGCGGTGGGCCGGTATCCGCCCAACGGGTACGGGCTGCGCGACATGGCGGGCAATGTGTGGGAGTGGACGACGACGCCGGCGGGGGAGGGCGGGAGGGTCACGAAGGGGGGATCGTTCCTGTGTGCGCCGAACTACTGCCAGCGGTACCGGCCGGCGGCGAGGTCGGTTGTGACAGAAGATACGGGCCTGATTCACCTTGGCTTCCGATGCGTCCGATAGGGTCGGTGACCGGGGCTGGAGGGGGCCTGGATGGGGATTGGAAGGGGGTCTAGCCCGAAGGGCTGGGTGTCGCTAAACTCTCGTTTCCCGCACTGGAGCCCCTCCTGAGATTCTCGCCATGTCAGACCGCTACAAGACAATTCTTCTGTTCGGCCCGCCCGGCGTCGGGAAGGGAACACAGGGCAAGATCCTGGCCCGGATCCCCGGCTTCTTTCACAGCTCGACCGGTGACATCTTCAGGAACCTCGATGCCCAGTCGGAGCTTGGGCGGTTGTTCTTCCAGTACTCGTCGCGCGGGGAGCTCGTTCCCGACGATGTGACGATGAAGATCTGGAATCAGAACCTGTACGCGAACACGCACCTGGGCCTCTTCAAGCCGCACGCGGATCTGCTGGTGCTGGACGGCCTTCCTCGGTCGGTGAACCAGGCGAGCCTGCTCTACCGGTATTGCGACGTGCGGTGCATCATCCATCTCGTGTGCCGGAACAAAGAGGCGTTGTTCGAGCGGATGCGCAAGCGGGCCATGAAAGAGAACCGCGTGGACGATGCGCAGCCCGAGGTCATCCGCCGGCGGTTCGAGGTGTATGAGCGCGAGACGATCCCCGTGCTCGAGTTCTACAAGTCCATGAACATCACCGAGATCGACGCGATGCGCTCGCCCGCGGCGGTGCTGCGCGAGATCCTGGATGCGATCGTTCCGATTCAGGAAACGCACTACCGCGAGTTGGGCAATCTGGGCTGATGAAGAGTCCCGCACGAGGCGAGTCGCACGACGCATTCACGCTGATTGAACTGCTGGTGGTCATCGCTGTCATCGCGGTGCTGATCGGCATTCTGCTGCCGAGTCTTGGGCAGGCCAGGCGCACGGCCCGAGCGACGAGTTGCCTGGCGAGGCTGCAGCAGATCGGTGTGGGGACGCAGTCGTATCTGACCGACTTTCGGGACGCGCTGCCGCAGGCCCTTGGGCCGCTGCCGGGCGGGGGTGAGGCGGTGATCGGGGCTCTCTTCGCCGGGAAGAAGGGGCAGCTTCCGTTCTACGGGATCGACGAGATCGGCGCCGAGCGACGGCCGTTGAACAAGTACGTCATCGACTTCCCGGTTCCGGCGGATTCCGATGGCGGGAACACGGATCTGCCTCCCTTCAAGTCACCGGTGGACAAGGGCGCGAGGTCGACCGGCGTGCCCATACCCGGATTGGACTCGACGGATTCGATGTATGAGTTGATCGGGTGCAGCTACACACTGAACGATCACTCGCTCACGGGGGATCAGGACGCGACGCTGGTGCCCCCGGGTGGTGGCCGGATGCCGGTCGTGGTGAACACGTCGAAGACCTGGCTGATCGGGACGCACCCGATTTACAACTACCAGGAAGACAACGACCGGGGCATGGAGTGGTTTGAGCGCGAGAAGGTCGAGACGAACCTGCTGTTCGTCGACCTGCACGCGCGCATGAGACTCCGCGTGCCCCGGGGTATCGTGAACAAGACCGACGATTACTGGTTCACGCCTCAGTAACGGCGGCGACGCACGCAAGCGAGCCCGAGGACACCGAGCAGCGCGGCAGACGGCGAAGGGATCAACACACCGTTCGCGGTCGTCTGCACCTCGGCATCGAGCGTCGCGCTGATCGAGTCCAGGGTGAGGTCGAAGAGCACGCTCGCGGTGCCGCCGGGCGGCAGGATGGTGGGCAGATCAAAGGCCTGCTGGGGCAGCACCTGGTTGACATCGAACGATTGATCGAACGCGAGGGGCGTGAGGGAGCCCAGCACCGCGGTGTTCCCGTTGAAGGTCACCTGGCCGGAGAGCGGGAAGGGGACCGTGGTGGTCGGGAGCGCGAACTCGTTGCCGAGGAGGCTGAACGAGAGGGTGAGTTCGACGAGAGGCACCACGACGAAGTCGTACCCGCCGGCGGCGTTTGGTGTGAGCGTGCCGATCGACGGCCCGTTCTGACGCACGCTGAACGCGTTGAGCGTCACGGTGCCGATCGGCAGCGTGAGGGGGATGCCGCCGATGTAGGTCGAACTGGGGTTTCTTGTGCGGAAGGTCTCGTACTCGAGGGAGACCGTCACCGGAACATCGAGCAGGCCCGAGGCCAGGAAGTTCGCTTCGAAGTTGTCAATCGACATCACGCCGGTCACCGCGTTGGCGTCCATGCGGAAGAGACCCGAGGTGGCGGACTCGAGCGACCCGTTGAGGCCGCCGCCGAGTGAAATCGGAACCGGCACGTTCTCGGTTGCCCCGAAGGAACCAAAGAGACCGGGCTTGGTCCGCGTGCCCGTGGGGTTGTCGACCGCGTTGTAGTTGCCGATGAGGGTACCAGTGGTCGCGACGCCCGAGGCGAGTGACCCAGAGATACCACTGGACTGCTGGACGAACGTGAAGTCGTACTCCCCGATCTGGGCGGCAGCGAGAGGTGTGCAGGCAATGAGGGCGGAAACAGCCGTGAGGGTTGTGTGTCTTGTCATGCCCACAACGTGCGCCATGGGCCGGGAAATGCCAGCGAGACGAGCAGAGAAAAGCGGACCTCAAGGTTATCGCCCGTAGATGAGCCAGAGGGCCGCGATCCAGAGGAGTCCGTGGAGGGCGATGATCCCGAAGAAGACGAGTCGATAACCCGGATCGCGGGTTTTGTGCCGGAAGAGGCGCTGGGCGAGCAAGGCCCCCGGCCAACCGCCCAGGAGCTCGATGGTGTGGAGGGTGCGTTCGGGCGTCCGCCACTGACCGCGGGTCGCGGCCCGTTTGTCTCGCCAGTAAGCGATGATGGCGACAAGGCTTGCGCCAAAGTACACCGCGGAGATGAGAAGCAGGAGCCATGGTCCCATGCGGGAGGATGGTACTGCCGATACCATGGGGTGCCGCGGCACGCATGGAAGGGCCGCATTCTCGGAGCGATTCATGAAGATCCACGAATACCAGGCTCGCGAACTCCTTCGGACGTACGGAATCCCGGTGCCCAACGGGCAGGTGATCTCCGCACCGAGCGAGGCGCAGGCCGCGTTTGCGGCGGCTACGGCGGGGATGGCGAAGGCCTGTGCGGTGGTGAAGGCTCAGGTCCACGCCGGGGGCCGGGGCAAGGCGGGGTTTGTGAAGCTGGTGGATTCTGCCGCGGCGGCGACGGAGTCGGCGACGTTCATGCTGACGAACCGGATGAAGAGCCCGCAGACTCCGCCGGAAGGGTTGGAGGTCAAGAAGCTCTTGGTGGCGCAGGCGGCGGAGATCGCGAACCGTCCGGGCGGCGGCCACGAGGAGTTCTACCTCGCGATCACAACGGACCGGAAGTCGCGTCGGAACATCCTGATCGCCAGCCGCGAGGGCGGGGTGGAGATCGAGCAGGTTGCGCACGAGCGGCCGGATGCGATTTTCAAGGAAGCGCTCCACCCGGTGCTGGGGTTGCAGGGATTCCAGGCGAAGAACGTGGCGTACAAGCTGGGGTTCAAGGGGAAGCAGGTCGGACAGGCCGCGGCGATCATGCAGTCGCTGGCGAAGCTGTTCGTGGAGAAGGACTGCACGTTGGCGGAGATCAATCCGCTGGTGCTGACGCCCCCGACTGCGACGCATCCGGACGGTCAGGTGCTGGCGATCGACGCGAAGTTTTCGTTCGATGAGAACGGCCTGTTCCGGCAGAAGGATGTCGCGGCGTTGGCGGATCCGGCGGAGGAGAACCAGGCGGAGCTGCGAGCGCACAAGTTCGGGTTGTCGTATGTCGCGCTGGACGGCAACATCGGGTGTCTGGTGAACGGTGCGGGTCTTGCGATGGCGACGATGGACATCATCAAGCTGAACGGTGGCGAGCCGGCGAACTTCCTGGACGTCGGCGGCTCGGCGAGCGAGGAGGCCGTCACAGAGGCCTTCTCGATCATCTTGAGCGACCCGTCGGTGAAGGGTGTGCTGGTGAACATCTTCGGCGGGATCATGAAGTGCGACATCATCGCGCAAGGCATCATCAACGCGGCCACGAAGCACAAGAACCCGGATGGCTCGACGGGGTTCAAGGTGCCGCTGGTGGTGCGGCTTGAGGGAACGAACGTGGACGCGGGCCGGAAGCTCCTCGAGAGTGCACGGCAGCAGATCCCGACGATGCAGGCGGCGACGGATTTGACGGACGCGGCGAAGAAGGTAACGGCGTCGGTCTGAAATACCAGCGTTTTCCCTAGGCAATAACTCCGGGCGGGGTCGTTAGACCTCGTTGACACCTGTTGGACAAACACGCATACGAGGTACCCCCATGTTGAAGAACGTGCTTTCGCGGATTGCCGGGACTGCTTTGACGGCCGCTGTGGCTCTTGCGGTGATCGCATCGCCGGTGATGACCACCCAGGCCTTTGGTCAGGATGGCGGCGGTGGTGGCGGGCGC
>JBIKMF010000393.1:0-3771 GCA_044359425.1 Phycisphaerales bacterium | reverse complement strand
GGCGGATCGGCGTGGCGTCTTGGATGTGGGTCCGGCCGATCTTCACGATCTTGTCCCAGGCCTTGGCCTGCGACTCCAGCTTCTGCGCGATCGCCTTCACTGCGGGCAGGAGCGAGTCCTTGATCATGATCGCCGCGGCGATGTGCATCGCGGTGGGGAAGGTGTCGTTGCTCGACTGGCCCATGTTGACGTGGTCGTTGGGGTGGACTCCGCCGGCCTTGATCTCCGCGGGGTCCTTGGAGCTTCCGATCGCCTTGCCACGCCGCAGGCACACGATGTTCGCGATGACCTCGTTCGCGTTCATGTTCGTCGACGTGCCGCTGCCGGTCTGGTAGACGTCAATCGGGAAATGGAACGCGATCGGATCGTGCACTTCCGGCGTGCGGAACGCGGTCAGGCCGTCCCGGATTTCGCGGCAGGCCTCGACGATGAGCTTCGTCCGGGCGTCGTCGAGACGCTTGAGCTTGTTGTTGACCTGGGCGCACGCGGACTTCAGGATCGCGTAGGCCGTGATGATCTGGCGTGGCACCGGCTGGCCGGAGACCGGGAAGTTCAGCACAGCCCGCTGGGTCGAGGCTCCGTACAAAGCCGCGGACGGCACCTGCATCTCGCCCATCGTGTCCTTCTCAAGGCGGGTTCCGCCGGGCGCCGCTCCACCCCGGGTGCTGACCGGCTCCCGGGTCGCGGCGGGCTTTCCCGCGGCTTTGGCGGCGGGCTTCGGTGCGGACTTGCTCTTTCCGGCGGTGGGTTTGGTAGGCATGCTGGCAGTTTAGGGACCTGCGGTGGCGGTGAGGCGGGCTCCTTGAAAGGTCGTGCGAACCGCCCCCCCGGCTTTCCCGTACGGATTCTGGCGGGAGTCAGGACACGAGCCTGATCCGGCCGGTAGAATGTCGGCCGGTCCACGATCCGGCGGCCGCAGGGCCGTCTCGAACCCCGACCCAAGCACAACTCGAAGAGGTTGCATGGCGATTTTCGGTAAGAAGAGCGACGACAGCACCAAGGGACCCGCAGACGGAGCGCTCGAGTTCTCGCCCGAGAAGGCCGAGCGGTTCTTCAAGCACGCTCGCAGCATGGTTGACGCGACCAACTACGAGTACGCGATCCAGCTCTGGCTGAGCGGCCTGCGGTTCCACCCCAACAGCATGGAGGGCATCGAGGGCTTCTTCGGCACCGTGCCGCGGTTCCTCGATGATCCGGCCGGCAAGAAGGGCATCAGCAAGGAAGTGCAGAAGGCGGTCTCCGGCAAGACCGACGTCGACAAGTATCTGGCGGCGATGCTCGAGTGGGCTCTGAAGCCGATGGACCCCTCGCTCGCCGTTCGTGCAACCGAAGCTGCGTCCAAGCTTGTCCTTGCCGAGCCCACGCTCTGGATGGGCGAGCGGGCGTTTGGCTCGGTGCTCCGCGACAAGAAGGTCCGCAAGGACCTGCTGCTCAAGCTGGTCGAGGCCTTCCAGAAGGTTGGCTCGTTCGACAAGGCCGTCGCCGCGGCGGAGCAGGCCCTCAAGGTCGATCCGACCGACGGGAACCTCAACGCCACGATCCGGAGTCTCGCCGCGCAGGCCACGATGAATCGCGGCGGCTACGAGCAGACGGGAGAGGCCGGCGGGTTCCGCCAGAACATCCGAAACCTCGACAAGCAGCGTCAGCTCGAAGACGCCGACCGCATCGTCAAGACAGAAGAGACCATCGATCGGCTGATCCTCGCGGCCAAGCAAGAGATGGAAGCCCGCCCGGCGGACCTGCCCACGATCGAGAAGTACTGCAAGCTCCTGCTCGAGCGTGCCCGTCCTGCGGACGAGGAGCTCGCGCACGCGACCTTCATGAAGACCAGCAAGGAGTTCAAGCAGTTCCGGTTCCGCGAGATGGCCGGTGATATCCGGATCCGCCAGGAACGCCGCAAGATCTCCGAACTCAAAGAGATGCTCGACGGCGCACCCGACGACGACATGGTCCGTCGGATGTACGACCAGCACGTCGAGGACCTCAACAAGCTCGAAGTGGGGGAGTTCAAGCTGCGCGTCGAAGCGTACCCGAGCGACCTTGTTCGCAAGTTCGAGCTGGGGAAGCGTCTGTTTGTCGCGGGTGACTTGGACGGGGCGATTGGCCTCCTCCAGGAGGCGCAGAACGACCCGAAGAACCGCGTCGCGTCGCTGATGTACCTCGGCCAGGCATTCGTCAAGATCGACTACGTCGACGAGGCCATCGAGACGTTCCGTCGCGCTCTGGACTCCCGCGAGATCTCCCCCGAAACCACGCTTGAGCTCCGCTACTACCTCGTGACCGCGCTGCAGGCCAAGGCCGAGTCCACCCGCGACATCACGACGGCGGAGGAAGCGGAGAAGATCGCGGCATCGATCACGGCGCAGCAGTTCGCGTACCGCGATATCCGCGCCCGGCGCGACGCCGTGAAGAAGTTGGTGAACGAGATCCGCGCCGCACGCCCGACACCCCCGGCCGCGCCGCCGGCCTGAGGACGCGATGTCACGCGTAGTCGCGATCATCCCCGCTCGGCTGGGCTCCACGCGGTTCCCGCGCAAGGTGCTGGCCGCACGCACGGGTAAGCCGCTGATCCAGCACGTCTGGGAACGCACGAGGGCCGCATGGGCCGTTCGTCGCGTGGTCATCGCCACCGATGATGCCGAGGTTCAGGCCGCGGTCGTCGCGTTCAAGGGCGAAGCGGTGATGACCCGTCGCGACCACCTGAACGGAACCAGTCGGCTCGCCGAGGCCGCCGCGATCCTCTCGCTTCGTGACGACGACATCGTCGTGAACGTTCAGGGCGACGAGCCCGAGGTTGACCCGTTTGTCATTGATGCCGCGGTTGCCAAACTGATCGACAGCGGCGCGGATGTCGCCACCGTGGCATCCCCGTTCTCTCCTGGCGAAGATCCGACCAATCCGAACGTGGTGAAGGTCGTGCTCGCGCTGAACGGGTTCGCCCTCTACTTCTCCCGCTCGCTCATTCCGTTCACACGAGAGGGTGGCGAGGCCGCCGCGGCACCGCTCAAGCATGTGGGGCTGTACGTGTACCGCGTGCGGTTCCTGAAGCAGTACGCCGCGATGGCCTCGACGCCCCTCGAGCGGACCGAGATGCTGGAACAACTCCGCGTGCTCGAGAACGGATTCCGCATCGCCGCGGCGGTGTGCGAGGTCCACACGACCGGGATCGACACGGCGGAGCAGTACGAGGCGTTTGTGGCGCGTCAGCGCTGACGCGAGTCCGCCTCGCCGCAAACGTCCCAGGCGCGATTCGAACGCGCGACCTGCCGCTTAGAAGGCGGCTGCTCTATCCAACTGAGCTACCGGGACAACCGGCCCAATAGTAGGGGCTCAGCCCGCCCTCGCCGAGGCGTCCAGGGCCAGGATCTCGAACATCACGTGGGCGGCGAGAAACGCGGTGATTCCCGAGAGATCGCGGTCGGGCAGTACTTCCACAACGTCCGCTCCCGCCAGCCGGATCCCCTTCAACTGCCGCAGAAGCCCGAGAGCCTGCTCGCTCGAAAGACCGCCGGGGCACGGCGTCCCGGTGCCGGGCGCAAAGGCCGGATCCACCACATCGATGTCGAACGTCACGTACGCGGGCCGTCCGCCGATACGCGCAACGAACCCCGCGAGCGCACCCGCGGCATCCGTCGCAATCCGATCGTGCGTGATCAGCGTGACGCCCCTCGCCCTCGCGAAATCCAGGTCCGCCTTGGAGTTCAGCGGGCCCTTGATGCCGATCGAGATCATTGAACCCGCGTCGACGAATCCCTCTTCGATCAGCCGGGC
>JBIKMF010000392.1:0-3786 GCA_044359425.1 Phycisphaerales bacterium | reverse complement strand
GGAAGAGGCGGAGGACGCTCCGCCGAAGGGGATGTGGCGGGCGTTGGGTGCGGTCGGGCGTCCGTTCAAGTGCGAGGGGATGGCGGAGGTGTTTCTGGCGCTTGGTGCCCCGCAGCGCGCGGTGCCTTGGCTTGAGCGTGCGCATCAGAACTACCCGGATCGCGAGCGGACACGGGCGGTGCTGGGGCAGTTGTACTGGGCGGCGGGGCGGGATGCGGACGCGGACCGGATGCTCACGGGATTGGACGAGCAGACGCGGCTGATCGCGGCGCGCGAGGCGGCGCGGATGATGATGGCGGGGGGCAACTACGCGGGGGCGATCGCGCCGCTGCGTTTGGCGGTGGTGCTCGCGCCCGAGGCGAGCGAGTTGCGGCTTGCGCTGGCGGATGCGGCGTTTCAGGCTGGGGAGTTCAAGACTGCGCGGGAGAACTACGCGACGTTGTTGCGTGCGAACCCGACGGTGAACGAGATCAACAAGTACGCGTTCGCGTGCGAGCAGCTCGGGGATCTCGCGGCATCGGCCCGGGCGTATGGGGATTCGGTGCGTGTGCAGCCGAATCAGCCGGCGGTGTGGAACATGCTGGGGGGTGTGCTTGCCAAGGCGGGGGATCTCGCGAAGGCGAGGGAGTGCTTCATGGAGGCGCTGCGGCAGAAGCCCGATTTTGAGGCGGCGAGGAAGAACCTCGAGGCGCTCGGGGCGCGTCAGCGGTAGAAGATGTCCGCGGAGCGCCAACGGCGGAAGCTGATGCCGGCGCGGGGCGTGGTCATGAACCCCAGGAGCGTGGTGCGGCCGGCGCGATCGACGCGGACGGCGGCGGCGCCGGAGTCGTTGAGGACGCCGTAAGCGCCGGTCTGCCACGAGAAGCTGCCGGCGCTCATGCTGCTGATGGAGATACCGCCGACGCGGAGTTGGCCCTTGATGTTCTGCTCATCGGGGCCCCAGGAGAGCAGGTTGGCCGCGATCCGGCCCCGGACCGTGGCGGGCCGCCATTCGATCGGCATGGGGGTGATGTGGGTGACTGGCGTTTCGAGAACGCCGATGACGAGGTCGTCGGCGGAGGTGCGGCGGGGCGGGGTGATCCAGCGAGCGATGCGGACGTGGTAGAAGGAGGAGGGGTTGCTCATGCTGCCCCGGGAGCCGTCGGGATTGGCGCGGAAGCGGACGACGTATGCGCCGGGGGTTCCGTCGGCGGAGTTGGGCTGGGTGAAGGTCGAGTTGATGAGGTGGCGGGGAAGGATGACGCGGTCGGCGGCGATGAGGACTGCGTTGCCGGTGGGGACGTTGAGGTTGCGCCATTGGTCGAGCGTGAAGGCGGCGACGGCGTCGAAGCGGGTTTCGTTCTGGGGGACCGGCGAAGCGCCGATGATGGCGAGTGCGCGGGAGCAGAGCGTGGCGAGGATGGCGAGGATCAGGATGGGGGCGGGCAGCTTCATGGGGGCAGGCAGCTTCATGGGGGCAGTGTAAGGGGCGTGTCAAGGTGGGGAATGGGCTTTTCAGGGCAAGAGGCGCGTGGTACCCTTTGGAAACGAGGAGAGACTTATGAAGAAGCATGCGTCGCGAGCGGTTGCAGTGCTGGCCGGTGTGGTTGGGGCGGGGTCGGCGATGGCGCAGACATCGGCCACGATCAACAGCACCGGTATGGAGTTGCGGTGCCAGCTCTTCGGGCCGTGCTTCCCGAACCAAAGCCGCAACAGCAGCGCGAACCCATCGCCCGCGGGTCCCGCGCAGTTCGTGAATCCGGCGAGCGGCTACTCCTACGACATTCAGGGAACGGTGACGACGACCGGGATTATCGGGTCGATCATCCCATCGGGGAGCACGATCGCGCAGATGTTGGACACGCTGAGGCCCGGGGCGTCGAAGTTGACGCGGGGCTGGGTGCGGAACCCGGAGGGCACGATCCCGACGAACATCTACTCGCAGCGGTTCGACGGCACCTTTGCCGGCCTCACGGTGGGCGTGACGTTGGTTGTGCGTGTGACGGCAACGGGGACCGCGTTCTTTGAGATCACGAACATCACGATCCCCCTCGGCTCGCTCGCGGGCACACTGCGGATCAACGCGGGGACGACGAACGTGACCGTGTGGAACCCGTCGCCCCAGCAGGCTTCGGAGTGGCACTTTAACGGCGGTTTCACGCCGGTCTCGGGTAGCCCCGGCAAACTGCGGTACCTCGATGATCCGGCGTTCGGCACGGTTCTTGGTGGAATCGGCAACGAGAACACGCCGAATCCGGCGGCACCGACGGGCGTGACGGCGGCCCAGTCCGCGTTCGGAACCACGACGAGCTTTGGTATTCCGGGGCCCGGGGGCGTCGAGGACACGGTGTACCGCACGAGCCCCGCGCGCAACCTTTCGAACACCAACCCCGATCTGCGGCGAGGCGTCGGCCTGGTGGTCGCTCCGTTCACCAAGCCTGTCTTCCCGGGCGACACAATCGGGCAGTGGACGATGGTGTGGGACGTGTACATCCCGACCGCGGCATGGGCGGCGGAGTACCCCGTTGCGTTGCTCGAAGACAGCGACAACAACGATTCGGCGGCGGACCTCATGATCCGTCGCGATCCGTCCCGGGGCCCGACGATCGGGTACGGGGTGATTCCCGAGCAGTATGTGGCCGCGCCGCAGATTCAGCCGAACACGTGGCTGCGAATCGCCGTTGTGAACGACCATCCCCGGCTCAACACCGCGACGTTCTACGTGAACGGAACACCGGTCGGTTCGACGGCGGGCGACTGGCTGTACAACTACTGCGATCCATCGGCACCGACCTACGGGGACGGGACTGCGGTAGCTGGAGCGGACTGGGCGGCGTGGGGGCAGTTCCCCAACCCGTGGCGGGTTTCGCCGAATCCATCGAACCCCGCTCCGATCAACACGACGTTCTCGATGTTCAGCGATCTTGAGGGTGGTCGGAGCGAGAGCGTGTACCTCGCGAACTACCTGTTCCTGGATCGGGCGATGACCCCGGCCGAGGTCGGAGCGCTCGGTGGCTCGAACGCGGCCGGGATCCTCTTCCCCGAACTGCCGCCGCCGGCGTGCGCGTGGCAGATCCAGGGGTGCCCCGCGGACTACGACAACAGCGGGGGTATCGACGGGGACGACGTGATCGCGTTCTTCGGGGAGTGGGACGCGGGAGCGGAGTGCGCCGATGCCGATGAAAGCGGCGGGATCGATGGGGACGACGTGATCGTCTTCTTCGGGCTCTGGGACGCCGGGGGCTGCTGATTCGGGTGCGTACAGTTTGACCCGCGTGCCGGATTCTGCCGGCGTGCGCATCCTGTTCCTGCGCCCGCGTTGGGCGCACTTCTTTGACTTGTGCCGGAATCGCCATGAACACCCGCAACACCACCGTCGTCGCGATCGCCAGTTTCCTTCTCTTCGCCGGCCTGCCGGTGGGGGTGGCAATGGGTCAGGAGCAGAGGATCGCGGTCAAGACCGCGGACGATCTGCCCCGGCACATGTACACGTTGAGCGCGAAGCCCTCGGAGTTGCTCACGGCGGATGCGCCGTTCAAGGAGTTGCTCGCGAAGGTCGCGGCGGATTGCGAGGCCGATCTCGCGAAGTACGACATTCAGGATCCCACGACGCTGCAGGATTATCACCGCGTGCTGCAGGCCGCGGCGATGCTCAAGGGGGACATCGATGGGGCGATGAAGCACGCGGACAAGGTGCGGGAGCTGGAGGGGAAGGAATCGAAGAAGCTGATGAGCGGCGCGGTTCTGCGGGCGTATGCCGCCTCGATCAAGTCGGGCCGGACGGGGGAAGAGCGAACGAAGTTCTTC
>JBIKMF010000067.1:0-13823 GCA_044359425.1 Phycisphaerales bacterium | reverse complement strand
ACCCGGACCACCCACGAGCCTCTCTTGCCAGAGGTTCGACTCCGAGGCCCGATCCCGAAAGCCCCCGCCGACCCCGATCTCGCAGAGGAGTCGCTGGGACCGGAGCGGGCCTGACGCTGCTCAAACTCCCGCGAGGCAACCAGTTCCTGTGCGCGAGGAATCAAACCAATCCCGGCCTGCGCACCCTCACCCCGCCGGATCGCCGTCTTCGGGCAGGCCGCGTACCCGGATCTCAAGCATTGGCGAGGTCCGGCACCGCAGCAAGGCGGCGAACGATCGCCAAGAGGGGTGCCGTCGCCGCGGAATCGCGGACTTTCCGATCGGCATTCCCGCGGGCATTTGTATACTGCCGAAGCCACAGCGGCAAAGGATCTATCCCCGGCTGGCATTGATGACAACCAAACACGACCCTTCTATCCCGGCGTTGCTCAAGCGGATCCGCGACGGAGACGCCGACGCGACCGCGGCGCTCCTCGATCTCGCGTACACCGAGCTCCACGGCATCGCCCGTCATGTCTTCAGCGGCCAGTCCCAAGACCACACGCTCCAACCGACCGCCCTCGCATGCTCAGTTCCCCCGGAACAGAATGGACGGACCGCGAGCACTTCTTCCGCGTCGCAGCGAAGGCCATGAGGAACTTGCTTGTCGACCACGCCCGCGCCAAACGCTCCCTCAAGCGGGGCGGCGGGGCGACGCGTGTCTCGCTCGAAGAGGCGGAGGAGGCGGTCCCGGCCCGAGAAGTCGATCTCGTCGCGCTCGACGACACGATCCGAAGGCTCGAAGAAACCGATCCCCGACTTTCTCAGATCTTTGAGTTGCGCTATCTGGTCGGGCTTTCCGTTGAACAGGCAGCGGCGCTGCTTGGTGTGTCCGCGAGAACCGTCGAGCTGGACTCACGGCTCATCAGGGCATGGCTTCAACGGGAGTTGTACGGATAGTGTGCGGATCATGACACCACAGGAGTTCGCAACAGTCCGGGAGATCTTCCACAAGGGGTGCGAACTCCCTCGTGCCTCGCGGGGTGGGTTCATCGACGCGAACTGCTCCGGCAACCCGTCCTTGCGAGACGCGGTCGAAGCACTCTTCCTCGCCGACGAAGCCGCCGAGCGTGCCGGGGACTCGGCCGCGAGCGAGGTCGCCGGGAGGTGGATCAGCACCACCCTCACCGAGGCGGTTTTTCCCCAGGAGATTGGCCCCTATCGCATCCTCGGCGTGCTCGGCCGCGGCGGCATGGGCGTCGCCTACCTCGCCCAACAGTCAAACCCCGATCGGCAGGTCGCGCTCAAGGTCCTCCGCTCCGGGGTGCGGTCCTCGGGGATTCGGGTGCGTTTCGCGCGTGAGATCCGCGTGCTCGGCAGGCTCGCACACCCCGGTATCGCCAGCATCTTTGAGTCGGGAACCGCGGAGAGCGGCAACGAGCCGATCTCGTACTACGCGATGGAGTACGTCGCAGGACCGAACATCCTCGACTACGCGAAAGCGCACGCGCTCGATCTCGCCACGCGTCTCGAACTGGTCGCTCGATTCGCCGACGCCGTCCAGCACGCCCACACCAAGGGCGTCGTCCACCGAGACCTCAAGCCCGCGAACATCCTCGTCCGCGGCGTCGCCCCCGACAAAGAAGCGTCCGGACAGGGCTCGACCGGCACCAGCCTGCTGACCGCCGGCCCCCATCCCGTGATCCTGGACTTTGGTATCGCGAGGATCCTCGACGGCGATGACGATGCGACTCGGCTGACGGAAGCCGGCCTCCTGATCGGCACCGTGGGGTACATGAGCGTCGAGCAGCTCAACGGCGACATCGACGCACGCGCCGACGTCTACTCGATCGGCGTGATTCTCTACGAACTCCTCACCGGAAGAATGCCGCATGAGCTTCGCGGCAAGCCCGTTCCCGAGGCGGCCAGGATCGTTCGCGACGAGGAGCCCGCGCCTCTGAACAGCCGGGACAACACCGTCGCGGGGTTCTACGACCGGGACATCGTCACGATCGTGGGACGCGCGATCGCAAAGAACCGCGAGGACCGGTACCAAACCGCCGCGTCGCTCGCGGAAGACATCCGCCGATACCTCAACCATGAGCCGATCCTGGCCCGGCCCGCGACGACGCTCTACCACATGTCCAAGTTCGCACGCCGTCATCGCGGGCTCGTGGCTGGCGCCGTCTCCGCGGTGTTGATGCTCGCGATCGGGCTGGGCGCGTCCCTGGCGTTCTCGGCCAAGGCCGATGTTCAGAGGAGCCACGCCGAGGAAGAACGCCGGATCGCGATCGAGCAACGCGAACGCGCGGACCGCACCGAGAAGATGAGCACCGCAGTCCGAAACTACCTGCTCGACGACGTGCTCATGGCCGTCTCGCCCGAGCGACTGGGCACCAGCGCGACCCTTATCGACGTGATGCTCAACGCCCGAAAGGAGATCGGGCCCCGATTCGTTGGGCAGCCCGAGGTCGAGGCCGAGGTCCGAATGACCCTGGCGCGGGTGCTCGTCTCCGCCGGACGCGAGAAGGAAGGCGCCGAGGAATCGGCCGCCGCGGTCGCCTTGCTCGAGGGGGCGCTCGGGCCCGATGACGAGAAAACCATCGACGCGGTACTTCGTCAGGCCGAAGCCCGCAACGGCGCGATGACCGCTAAAGAGCGAATCAGGCTCACCGAGGACGCGGTCGAACGCATCAAGCGGGCTCACCAACGCTGTCGGTGTCTTCGGCCAAGCCCTTCGCAGCGGCGCCAACTTCGGCGTCTACGGACAAGCCGCCGGAGCATCGTCGTTCGGTGTGTACGCGAACGGTCGCCTCGGCGCATCGGGCACCAAGAGCTTCATGATCGACCACCCCCTCGACCCCGAGAACAAGTTCCTCATGCACTACAGCATGGAGAGCCCCGAGGTGCTCAACGTGTACTCCGGCACGGCGCCCCTCGACGCGAGTGGCGAAGCGTGGATCACCCTGCCGGACTACTTCTCCTCGATCAATATCGATCCCCGTTACTTGCTCACCTCGATCGGCGGTCCCGCCCCGATGCTCCACGTCGCCACCGAGATCGAGGGCAACCAGTTCAGGATCGCCGGCGGCATGCCCAACGGCAAGGTCTCCTGGGAGGTCAAGGCCAAGCGCAACGACCGTTTCGTCGAGGTCTACGGCGCACCCGTGGAACGCCCGAAGGTTGAAGGCGAGAAGGGCACGTACCTCCGCCCCGAGCTCTACGGGCAACCCGACAGCAAGAGTCAGTTGCACACCACGCCCCGGGCCCGCGTGCTCCAGCCCGCGAACGACACCTTGGCCGCCTCTCCCAAGTAAACAACGCTCGACACGGAGAACCACGGATGAAGACCATGACACACGCCAGGGCCCTCGCCGCCATTCTCGCGGCAACCGCAGTTGCCGCCGTCGGACTCGCGGCACCCCTCCAGCCCAGCGCCGCGACCAAGCCGAGCACCGCACCCGGCACCCAGCCGCCCACCGGCCCCAAGATCAGCATCCAACCTAACTCCTCCAAGACTCACGAGGCCACTCCCTTTCCCGAGCCACCCGACTCACAGAGCGCCATCGACCGCCGCGCCCAAGCCGAGCGCGTCGCTCTTCGCGAGCAACTCGACTGGAACAACCTCGATCCCGAGCTGCAAGAAGCTCTCTGGGACGTGGCGGTGGGCCCAGATCAGTTGAACGACGGACACGGAGTCGCCCAGGTCCGGCCGAGCCTCCGCCCCGACGCCGGCTACGACGACCGTGGAGGTTTCGACGATCGAGGCATCAATCTAGTCCTCCTCTCCTGGGACTACACGACCGCCGCGAGCGCAGGCTCCGCGAACACCTTCGCCTTCGACATGGACCTCAACGTCGAAGGAGACGTCTCATTTGTCGGCTCGCTCGTCTCCCCCGACGGCACCCTGCGCATGAAGGCCACCGAGATGCGGGGCGTCGCCGACGCGACCGAGGGGTACACCAAGAACTGGGACCAGATCTACAACCTCGGCTCCGGCGCCAATCAGCGCCTCGAGGGCAAGGCGTGCGTCTCCGACCTCCTCGGAAACCTCTTTACCGGCGGCAGCAGAGGCAACGGCCAGTACCACCTCGCCCAACTCAGCGGCGCGACCGGCGCGAGGCTCAATGACAGGGATTTCACTGTCGCCTCCGGTGCCACCGGGGCGACGGTCTTCAGCACCGCCCTCGACCCCGAGGGGATTCTCTACGTCGCCGGTGCGTACACACAAGGCACGAACCTGCGTTGCTTCGTCGCCCGCCACAACCCCGACGCGACACTCTCCCGCACCTGGATCAACACCGACACGCTGATCGCCTCCACGCCCCTGCGGGTCGTCACCGACCGCAGAGGTGGTGTGTACTTCATGTACACCACAAGCTCCGAGATCGTGAAGGTCACGAAGCTCAGCCCCTACGACGGGATCGCAGACTGGACCTGGTCCGGCGCACCGGGCACCTCAGGCGCAGCCCTCGAACTCGACTCCGCCGGCAACCCGCACGTGGCCGTCTACACCGGCACCGCCACCAACGACTGGAACACCGTCAAGCTCGACACCGCGACCGGCGCGGCACTCTGGACACGAACCGTGACCAACGGCAGGCCGGTCGACCTCAAGATCGACTCCAAGGGCAACGTCTTCGTGCTCGGTTCAAAGGGGAGCGCGACCGCCAGAGTGGAGCAGTACACCGCGTTGGGCACCACCGTGGCCGGGTTCGTGCCCCCCTCTTTCGGCACCACCGGCGAACCCTACAAGCTCGCCCTTGACTGGATCGGCAACCCCTACGTCGCCATCACCTACGGCACCACCCGCATGTCGACGGACGTCCGCAAGTTCAACCCCGCCACCGGTGCCGAAGTCTGGCAGTACCAGCGCAGCCCGGTCTTCAACAGCTCCGAAGTCAACGGCGACGTCGAGATCATCGACCTCGTCATCGACGCCAGCGGCAGCCTCTTCGTCTCCGGCAATCGTTCCGCTCTCGCCGCCAGTGGTGGCGCGTTCCTCAGTCACGAGTTCTTCTTTATCAAGTACGAGCAGGCCTACGTCTCCATCCCGCAGATCGCAAGGTCCTACCCCGTAACACGCATCGAGGGTAACAGCATCTGGTCACCCCCGGACTCTGACCTTGGCGGAGTCATCCCGGGCTGGGCAAACACCGACCGCAGCATCTTCACCCTCAACCTCACCTCGATCTTCAACCAGCTCAACAGCATCCCCGGCGCCGGTCTCGACGATCTCACCCAGAAGGAGGTCAACTACGGGCTCGGCACCGCTGGCGGCGGCCTCGACATCAACGTCACCAACGGACAGTTCGATGTCTTCTTCCGGTCCAGCGTCAGCGGCGGCTCCTACGACGCAACCGTGTCGGGAGAACTCGCCATCGCCATCCCCGGCGAGGACGAGATCAACGTCGGGCAACGCGTCAACATCACCATCAACTTCGACCCCGACGCCTCCGGAATGGAACTGATCACCAACGGCCGCCCCGAACTCAACGCCGGGATCTACGCCCGCATCAAGGCCGACGTGAACGCCACACTCTTCGGGCGTGACTCCGTGCTCGAAGCCTTCGGATCGCCCAACCCCTTCTTCGATCTCTACGTGGGCCAGCGGAACTTCGACTACACCCAACAGCTCATGGGACTCAACCTCTTCCCGATTCCCCCCGGCGGAAACTGGTACGAACTCAACCGGGCTCAGTATCCCTACGACCAACTCGCCAGCGGCAGAATCCGCTTTCCCAACCTCGGAACCGAAGGCTCCTACACCGACGCTTCCAATGGAATGACGCTCTCAAGCCGCCTCTCCGAGACCTTCCTCGACACGCACCTCAGCATCACCAACCTCGTGTCGATCCTGGCGACCAACAATCCCCTCTCGTTCACCTTCGGCACCCCGGTCGGGAACGACAACTACGAAGCGTCGGTCGAGCTCGGAATCCTCCAAGCCTACCTCGAAGGCAACGTCGACCTCGAGCAAGACCTCGACCTCGTCATGCGGCCCTACGTCGATCTCTTCTACGACTCCACAGGCACCACCACCCGTGTCTACCTCAACCGCGTCGTGGACACCAACGGCAACTACAGCTATCAGGCAAGCACGAACTCCCCGGTCCTCCCCGCGGCCGGCTTCACCATCACCCCGACCTTCGGCGTCCGCGCCTCACTCACGAACAGGACCGGCTTCAAGTTCGGCGCGCTCGCGGGATTCGCTCCCCTCCAGATCGGCGCGGTCCTTGAGATCGTCGGCGTTGACATCATCGACCTCGACCTCGAGCCCGGCAAACTCGAACAGGACCTGCTCAGCCCGACGCTCGTGCCCGGCGTCTCCAACGCCCTTAACAGCGGACGTCTCACCCTCCTCGACACGACATCCAGCGAGTTCGACTTCGCCAACGACGTCGTCTGCGCGCCCATCGTCGTCGCCTCCAACGCGGCCAACAACTTCCCCCAACTCATCGGGTGCAGCCGCGAAGCCGCTCGCATGATCATCTACGAGCAGCGCACCCCCACCCAGGCCGAGCTCAACGCCCTCGCCGTCGGAACCGAGCCCATGGTCCTGTACGGTCGCAAGTTCTTCACCGGCGTCGGCGGCAACACCGTCCGCATCAAGCACTGCGGACGCACAGAAGTTCTCGACAGCACACGCCTCAATGAACAGGCACTGCTCGTCCAGGTCCCCAAGCGGTTCTTCCTCCTCCCAGGCGTCGCTCGCCTCTGGGTCAACAACAACAACGGCAAGTCCGAGACCATCGAGTTCACCATCGAGCACCCCATGCCCAACTTCCAAGGGCTCGCGGAACCGATCTGGGCAGGCGACCCAAGGTGGATCGATGAGGGCGTGGTCGCCATCGATGGCGGCACGCCTCTGGGCAATGACTCGTTCATCGCTCGCCGCGACTACTACACACTCCTCCGGACCACCCTCTGGAACTCCACGCTCGCCGGCAGCGCCATCTCCGCAACCAGTTACTTCCCGGATTTCAAGCCCTGGGACACGAACCCCAACGTCCCCTGCCCTCCCGGGTTCCCCGCCCTCGTCGTGGACGGCGTCGCGCTCGAACGCAAACGCCCCTTCGTCAACGACGGGTTCTTCCGTTCCAAGATGCAGCAAGGGGTCTACGCCTCCCCCGGCTTCCTCACCATGGAACTCGTGAACCCCGGCCCCGGCGGCGGCCCAAGCCGCACCGTCACCATGGAAGTCCCCGCCCCCAGGCCCGTCATCTCCGCCCTCACCCCCGCCGAAGTCGACCCCGGCAGCGCCGCCGCCGGCTCCGAACTCCGGATTGTCGTCAACGGCCCGGAATCCGTGCCGTTCTTCCCCGGGTACGAGCGTGCGAAGTACGGCAACTTCTCCCCGGGTTCAATCGTCCGCCTCGACGGAGATCCTCTCCGCACCGAGTTCGTCAGCAGCGGGCACCTCGTGGCCTACATCCCCGCCGCGAGCCTGAACAACTTCGGCACCCGCATGATCACCGTCTCTACACCCGCCAACGGCACCAGCTACGCCGAGCTACTCGTCAGCGGCGGCGGCGGCTTTCCAGACCCGCAACAGGTTGCCAGCGGCGGCGTCTCCGTGCCCATGACCCTCAACGTCCGCTGGGGCACGCCGGTCATCAAAGGCGTCAGCAACCGCACCATGACCCAGAACCAGCCCCCGCTCTTCCCCGTCACCGTCAACGGCCTCGCCCCGCCTGACTCCCACAACTTCACGATTCGCGGCAAGAACTTCGCCCCCAACGCAAGGGTCTACTGGAACGGCTCCCCCATCCCCGCGACCCGCACCAGCGCAGGCCTTATCCGCGCCACCGTTAGCGCAACAGAAGTCCTCCGCCTCGGCGAGTCCCGCATCCAGGTTGCCAACCCGGCGTCGAGCGGCTCCGCCCGCCTCTCCAACGACTACCGCATCACGATCGAAGCCCCTTGAGCACTCCTAGCACCCCACTCCACACCCCGGACCACGCCGCTCCCAAGCATGTGCTGACGAGCGGTGCCCCACAGAGCACCCCTCTCAAGAGAGGAGTCGTTTGACCTCCCGCGCATGACCATCGAACGCGCGGAACAGGGCGAACTCGTGCGAAACAGGGCGACAACACAAGTCCCGCGTTGACATCACCCCCCAACACAAAAGCCCCGCACTCGCGGGGCTTTTCGCATGATTCTTCGGGTGTTTCACCAATGGAGCGAAAGAGACTCGAACTCTCAACCCCTAGCTTGCAAAGCTAGTGCTCTACCAATTGAGCTATCGCCCCGGCGCCTCACTGTAGCACCCTTGCCCCCGCCCTACCATCGTCCGCCCATGTCCATGGACCCGGACCCCGTGAACCCCGATTCTCGTCCCGCCGGCACCGCCGCCGCGGATGTGGGGGGTTCGCTCTTTTCCCCACTCGCCCACCCGCACTTCCGCCTCGTCTGGTCAGCCGCCTTCATCAGTTTCCTCGGCTCCTGGTTCGAGTTCGTCGGAGCGCAGTGGATCGTCGGTGACGAAACCGAGTCCACAGTCTGGATGTCCAACCTGGGCACCGCCCAGCTGTTGCCCAGCCTCTTCCTTGGGTTGCTCGGCGGTATCGTCGCCGACCGCGTCAACCGACGGACCCTCATCGTCACCACGCAGGCCCTGATGATGCTCATCGCCATGGGCTTCGCCGTCGCGGTGTGGCTCAAGGCGGCGACCCCGGCCGTGCTCTTCGGACTTTCCCTCGCCCAAGGCGTCGTCACCGCGTTCAACTCCCCAGCGTGGCAGGTGCTCGTCCCTCGCCTCGTTCCCCGCGACCAGCTCTACAAAGCGATCACGCTCCAGGGAATCTCCTTCAACTCCGCCAGAACTATCGGGCCTGCGCTCGCCGGGCTCATCATGGGCTGGGCCGGTGCCGGCCCTCTCTTCGCCATCAATGTATTCGGCTTCGTCTGCGTCATGATCGCCGTGATGCAAACCCCCGACGCGCCCGCAACACCGAAGACCGACGGCCGCCCGTGGTACTCGAGCATGCTCGCCGACACCCGCGAAGCCCTCGCTTTCGTCTTCAACAACCCCGGCCCTCGCGCCGCGTTCCTCGCCACAACCGTCTTTGGCCTCTTCGCGACCCCCGTTCTCCGCTTCCTCCCCCTCACCGTCAAACTCGTCTACGGCCGCGAGGAAAGCGTCTTCGGCATCATGACCGGAATCATGGGTGCCGGTGCTGTCGTCGGTGGGCTTGCCATCAAGCACGTTCCGCCCTGGTACCCCAAGCACCACCTCATCCCACTCAGCGTCCTCCTCGGCGGCATCTGGATCCTCCTCTTCAGCATCTCCGAGAACGTCTACGTCGCAGGTGCCTTCATGTTCTTCGTCGGGTTCTTCTGGATGTGGGCCTTCAACACCTCCATGGGTGCCATGCAGATGCTCGTCCCCGACCACATGCGAGGCCGTGTCCTCTCCGTCGTCAACACCCTCGCCCTCGGACTCATGCCCGTCGGTGCCTACGTCGCCACGCTCGTCGGTCGGGCCTCCTCGTCCGCCATCAAAGCCTGGCACGCCGAGTGGTGGAGCGAAGGCCTCGAAACCCAGACCGGCGTCGGCTTCGTCGCGCTCGTCCTTATCTGCGCCGGTCTCGTCATGATCACCTGGCGAACCCCCGAAGTCGACGGCCTCAAACCCGGTGATCCCGGATACGACCGCACCCCCGGCCTCTGGCGCGGCATCTGGGCCATGGCTCACCGCCCACCGTC
Source organism: Phycisphaerales bacterium (assembly GCA_044359425.1). Lineage (GTDB taxonomy): Bacteria > Planctomycetota > Phycisphaerae > Phycisphaerales > UBA1924 > JBEIUO01. The sequence goes on along the minus strand of JBIKMF010000067.1, from coordinate 4,136 downwards.
AGTCTGATCCCGCCGACGCCGCCCGCAGACAGATCTGCTCAATCTGCCGCGCCAGACTCGCCCCCGCCACGCCGTCCCGCACCATCGCCGCGCGCTTGATCTTCTCGGACAACACCTCAACCCGATCCCACAACGCACCCAACGCCTCCGCCCCCGAGCCCTCCCCGTCCCCCCCGTCGAGCTTCACGAACAATCCCAGGTCGACGGGGCTCTCAAACCGCATCCCAACCTCGTGGATCCTCCCGCTCACCAGCGTGCACCGCACAATCCTGCCAAGCACGCCCACCATCCGTCCATCCAGCGTTCTCAGCCGCGCCGTGCACGCCGTCCCCGGATACACGAACATCCCATGGAGGAACGCCATCCCGCCCTCCGACAAGTCCACCGGCACAACCACATAACACATCGGCTCCGCCCCGTGCGGCCTCAGCTCCACCACAATCCGTCCCACCTCCGATATGTCCACGCGGTGCTGCTTCCGCTTCGCCCGCTCCGGCTCCATCGCCGCGCGGCGTTCCAGCGCCTCCCGCAACGCCTTGGCCTCTCGGTCCGATACCCGCACCAAATCCTTGGGTCCCATCAACGTCTCCTCGGCCCACCTATCGAGCTCCCGGGGGAACCTCTTTACCCCTGAGTAGGTGTTTCGCCTCGATAGGGGGTGCACAATCCTCGCAGCTGCGACAATCGAACTCCCAGCGATCGGTCCTACCAAAATCCAACCGATTTCTCCTTCCTTTATACTGCCGCCCCGTTCCCCGGCCCGGGGTTCGGGTATAGACTGGTTCTGATCCGGTCGGACTTCATTGGGGTCGCCAGATTCCCGCGCGGAGCGGGGTGCGCGGCCTCTTCCCCCAGGGTTCTTCGCATGGCTCCCCAACCATTCACCATCGAGATCGACAACGCCGGCCCCACCCAAGGTGTTGCCACCCTCCTGCTCGATCAGCCGGGCAAGCCCGTGGTCGTCCTCGACCTCGAACTCATCCAACGACTCGAAGCCTCCCTCGCGAGCCTGTCCTCTTCGCTCCGCGGCCTTGTGCTCGCCTCATCCTCCGAACGCGCCTTCGTCGCCGGTGCTGATCTCAAGTCCATCCAAGAACTCAACGATGACCAACTGCACGCGTACCTCCAGTACGGGTCAAAGGTCTTCGGCATGATCTCATCGCTTCCGTTCCCCACCGTCGCCGCGATCAACGGCGCCGCTCTCGGTGGCGGCCTCGAACTCGCCATGCACTGCGACGGTCTGGTCGCCGCGCCCCCTCCCACCAAGGACGGCCAGCCCGGCAGACCCTACCCGGTCGGGCTCCCCGAAGCGGGCCTGGGAATCTGCCCCGGTTGGGGCGGAACGGCCATGTTCGCAGCCCGAATCGACCCCTCCGAGGCGATCCGCCGCACCGCCAGCGGCACCCCGTTCACCTTCGACGAAGCAAAGGCCGCCGGCCTCTTCGACCAGGTCGCGCCCGATGCATCCTCGCTCCGCTCTGTCGCGAAGGCATGGGTCTCCGGCCACTCCCAGGGTGGTCGAGACCGTGACGGTGCTCCCCTCCGACACGCAGGACGCCCGGCAGTCGCCGCATCCGTCGTCGCGGCCATCGATTCCGTCCGGTCGGCAGTGGGGGACTCCGACCCGGGCCGGGCCGTACTCGCAGCGGTCGATGCCGCCAGCACCCGCGGCTGGAAAGCATGTCTGGACGTCGAGCAGAGGGAACTCGTTCGCCTCCGCAACAGTCCCAAGGGTAAAGAGCTCATCGCGGCGTTTTTCGCCCGCTCAAAGAAGTAGTTCGCAAGTGCACGGATCTAACCACACGAGGCAGAGCCATGGCTGACCTGAAGTCGATGAAGGGCATCTCGGATTCCGACCGCAAACTCCTCGAGGAAGCCGAGGAATGGCTCGGAGCCGAACCGACCAAGATGGGCCCCGTGAAGAACCTCTTCTGGGGTAACCTCAAGGAAGACTTCTACTTCCCCTACCCCACCCAGGACGCCGCCGAACAGGCCGCCTGTGACCAGTTGCTCGCCCGTCTCGACGACTACCTCCGCAACGAGCACCCCGCGGTCCGTATCGATCAGGACCAGGAGATCCCGCGCTCCGTCATCGACAAGCTCTTCAGCCTCGGCGTCCTTGGCATGACCATCCCCAAGGAGTTCGGTGGCCTCGGAATGGGAATCACCAGCTACAACCGAGTCCTCGAACGCATCGGGCGTTCGTGCGGCAGCACCGCGGTCATGGTCTCCGCGCACCAGTCCATCGGCTGCAAGGCCGTCATGCTCTTCGGCAACGAGCAGCAGAAGAAGACCTGGCTCCCGCACCTCGCGAACGACTGGCTCAGCGCGTTCTGCCTCAGCGAACCCAACGTCGGCTGCGACGCCGGCGGTCAGGAAACCACGTTCACCAAGTCCGAAGACGGTCAGTTCTACATCATCAACGGCGAGAAGAAGTGGGCCACCAGCGGCGCCATCTCCGGCCTCTTCACCGTCATGGCACGCGAAGCCCGCCCCGACGGCAAGGGCAAGATCTCCGCGATCGTCTGCCACCCCTGGATGGACGGTATCGACATCTTCCAGAAGAACCGCAGCAAGATGAGCATCCGCGGCACCTGGCAGGCCCGCATCCGCTTCAACAACGTCCGAGTCCCCAAGAGCCACATCCTTGGCCAGGAAGGCCGCGGCCTTCAGATCGCCCTCTCTTGCCTCAACTACGGCCGATGCACCCTCTCCGCCGGCATGCTCGGTGGCGCCCGTAAGGCCATGGCGCAGGCCACGAAGTGGTCACAGACCCGCTTCCAGTTCGGCAAGCCCCTCGCCGCGCAGGAACTCGTCCGCAGCCGCGTCGCCCACATGGCCGCCCTCATGTACGCCATGGACGCCGTGCTCTACATGACCACCGGCATGCTCGACCGCAAGGACGAGGACATCCAGGTCGAAACCGCGCTCTGCAAGGTCTTCTGCTCCGAGATGGGCTGGCAGGCCACCAACGACGCCGTTCAGATCATGGGCGGCGAGAGCATCATGACCGAGAACGAGGTCGAGCGCATCTTCCGCGACAGTCGCATCAACCTCATCGTCGAAGGTGCCAACGAAGTCATGCAGTCGTACATCTTCGGCTACGGCGGCAAGCAGCTCGCCGAGATGATGCTCGGCATCAAGAACGCCCTCCTCAAGGACCCCGACGAAGGCCTTGGTTCCTTCATCGGCAAGGCCATCAAGAACTCCCTCCGCCCCGCCATCATGAAGCGGGCCATCCCGCTCGGGCTCGAGGTCTTCTTCGGCATCCGGATGGCCTCTCCCAAGATCACCAAGGTCCTCCCCGAACTCCGCCCCGTCGCCGACCGCCTCTGCTCGCTCGTTCGTGAGCACAGCTACCTCTTCAAGGTCATGAGCAAGCGCTACGACATCAAGATGCTCGAGCGCCAGGCAGTTCAAGCCCGCCTCGCGGACATCGCAATCTACCTCCACGGCTGGGCATGCACCCTCGCGAAGCTCGACCTCGATCTTCGCACCAAGGGCTCGTCCAACGGCGACCCCGAGTTCGCCCGCGACAAGGCCGCCGCCATGCACTTCTTCGACATCGCCGAAGTCGAGATCCACACCCGCATCCGGCAGCTCTACGAGAACTCCGACGAGACCATGCTCGCCGCCGCGGACGCCGCGCTCAAGCACTCCGAGACCCTCCCCAACGCCCAGTTCGTGATCCCGGAGAAGAGCCCCATCGCCAAGGGCACCGGTCGCACCAACAAGCAGGACGCGATCAAGCAGTTCCCCGGCCCCGGCGAGGTTCACAAGCCGGAAGGCACCCCGGCAACGCTCTGATCCCACACTCCAGTCGTCAACGAAAAACCCCCCGGCCGCCCGGGGGGTTCTTGTTTCGTTCAAACTCTGCGGACCTCACTCGGGCTTCTTCTCTTTCGCCTCTTCCGGCTTCTCGTTCGGATCCTTGCGGGGCAGCAGCGTCGGGGCGCACGCGAGGCGGTACGCCACGATCGCAGCGTTCGTCGCCGACTGCTTCAGATATTCCGGGATCGCCAAGTCGAACGTGTCCTTCTGCGTGTGCCAGCCGTACCGGTACTCCGCACGGCCGATCTCGTCCCAGAAGAACCCCGGAATGCCCACCCGAAGGAACGACGCGTGATCGCTCCCTC
>JBIKMF010000510.1:0-2598 GCA_044359425.1 Phycisphaerales bacterium | reverse complement strand
GTTGGGAGAGGCGCGGCGGACGATCGAGGGATTTGCGGCGCAGATGGGCGGGTGCTTCGACACGATCGAGACGCTGTACTCGATCGGCCGCGAGATGCACGATGTGTCGCAGCCGACGCGGTTCGTGGAGATGGTGGTGGGGCGGTTGTTCTCGGTGTTGAGCTTTGAGTGGCTGGGGTTGATCTTCCTGGACAGTGCGCTGTGCCCGGAGGCGTTCCGCGGGCGGAGTCGGTTCAGCGCGATGCCTGCGGTGGAGACGGGGGAGATTGCGGATCGGGTGCGTGTGGAGCTGTCGGGTTCGCCGCTGGTGGAGGGGGCTGTGCTTGCGGCGGGGCGGCTTGATGCGAAGCAGATTGTGCTGCAGCCGATCCGGATGAAGGATCGGACGGTTGGGTATCTCGCGGCGGGGGGGAAGTACGGCGAGGATCCGCTGGTGACGAGCTACGACACGCAGTTGCTGGAGGCATCGGCGGGGTTTGTGAGTTCGTTCTGCGACAACGTGGTGCTGTACGACGAGCAGCGGCAGATGTTCATGGGGACGGTCGTGGGGTTGACGGCGGCGATCGACGCGAAGGATCGGTACACGTGCGGTCACAGCGAGCGTGTGGCGTTTCTGGCGGGGCAGTTGGCGGAGCGGATTGGGTTGAGCGATGCCGATGTGGAGCTGGTGCGGCTGGCGGGGATCGTTCACGATGTCGGGAAGATCGGCGTGCCGGAGGCGGTGCTCACGAAGGCGGGGAAGCTGACGGATTCGGAGTTTGACTCGATCAAGCAGCACCCGGCGATCGGGCACAGGATCCTGAGCGGGATTCCGCCGTTGGCCCCGGTGCTTCCTGCTGTGCTGCACCATCACGAGCGGTTTGATGGGAAGGGGTATCCGCACGGGTTGGCGGGGGAGGCGATCCCGTTCTTTGCGCGGATCGTTTCGATCGCGGACACGTTTGACGCGATGAGTTCGAGTCGGTCGTACAGGCCGGCGATGCCGCGGGATCGGGTGCTGCGCGAGATGGCGGCGTCGGCGGGTGCACAGCTGGATCCGTCGCTGGTGCTGACGTTCGTGCTGATGGACTTCTCGGGGTACGACGCGTTGATGCGGTCGACGGCGGGCGTGGCGCGGGAAGCGGCGTGATCAGTCGACGATTCGCTTGATCGATGAACGGTCGATGGACCACCTGGAGACGACGCCGAAACCCGGGATGGGGGCGTCGGGGGCTTTCGCGCGAACAACGAGGGTGTCGTAGACGGTGAGGTTGCCGGAGACGAGGAGTGCGCCTTCGCAGGCGGTGCCGCTCGCGTTGACGGTGAGGTTGCCGTTGATCCAGACGACACCGGCGAGCATCGATGGGTAGAGGTCGGTCTTGTCGTTGTCGGTGGCGCCGAGGTAGGGCGCGCCGGTGGGGTTGAAGTTGGTGTTGCGTGCGGATTCGGAGAGGTCGGCGGTTGAGGTTGCGAAGGTTGTGGCGCCGTCGATGACGAGTGCGGGGAGGTTGGGGAGGAGGGGCTCGATGAGGAGGCTGCCTTCGAGGCGGCAGGTGGCGCCGGGCTCGAGGATGAGGAGCGTGCCGCGGATGCGGGAGTTGCGGAGGTAGAAGTGTGAGCGGCCGCATTCGATGTAGTAGACGCCGTTGGGGTTGGTGGCGCCGTAGGGGTTGATGGATTCGGAGAGGACGACATTGTCGAGGATTCCGCCGGTGGAGGCGTAGGTGATGCGGGTGCCGATGGACTTGAGGTAGGTGATGGTTTCGGCGGAGGGGAGTTCCGGGGAGGAAGAGCCGGGCGACAGGGTTCCGTTGTAGCCGGTGCCGGTGATGGTGCCTTTGGCGGACCAGCGCGTGGCGTACTGGGATTGACCGGTGTTGGAGATGGAGCCGCCGGAGGCGACGATGCCGATGGCGTCGAGTTCGGCTGCGCTGAGGATGATGTCGCCGTCGGCTGCGATCGCAGCGTTGAGACCGGTGATGTTGCGGAAGACGGGAGAGAAGCGGGCGGCGATGGTTTGGGATGCGTTGCGGAGGGAGGCGGAGGCGGTGAGTTGGATGGGGTCGGACCAGTCGTCGTCGAGGGTTGCGTCGACGGGGTCGGAGACGGTGGTGGAGACGTTGGTGCTGCCGGAGCGGAAGGAGGCGACTTCGGGGGCTGTTGAGCGGAGGGTGCGCCAGCTGAGCGAGCCGTCGGCGTTGGCGATGCCGTACTTGATGCCGCCGATGGCGGCTGCGCGAGCGGCGTGCATGTCGGCCTGGGCTGCGGTGGAGGCCAGGTGGGCGCGTGAGACGGCGACGGCGGCGACGCCAACGGCAACAACGATGAGCGCGGAGGCGAGGACGAGGACGTAAGCGGTTGCGCGTCGGGTGGAGGAGATCACTGGAAGGACTCCTCGAAGATGTAGGAGCAGAAGCCGGAGAGTTCGGCGACGGTGCGATTGTTGTGGGTGATGGTCACGGTGACTCGCTTGCGGCCTGTTTCGAACACGGTGGAAGAGAGGTTTGTGCCGGTGACCCAGGCGACGTCGACTTTCCAGCGCCAGGCGGCGGAGGCGAGGGGCGTGCCATCGACGGAGGCGGGTGGTGACTGGGTGTACGCGGAGTAGTCGTCGACGTC
>JBIKMF010000391.1:0-3794 GCA_044359425.1 Phycisphaerales bacterium | reverse complement strand
CAACGACGGCGGCACCGACGGCGACGACGTCATCGGCTTCTTCGTGAACTGGGACGCGGGCTGCTGATCCCAGGCCCCCTTCGCCTCAGCACCTCGCTGCTCCCCCGCGTACGCCTTCGCCGCTACCTTTCTCTAGAGAGTTCCTCAAAACGAGTTCGCACACCACACCGCCCAGGACCGCACCATGAACGCCTCCCCCGTCCTCGCGGCACTCGCCCTCCTCGCGGGTTCCGCCGCCGCTCAGGTCGCCCCCGAAGTCGCCTCACCCCCCGAGCGCGACGGCGTGCGAGGCATCGCCCGGTTCTTCCGCGACGGGTTCCCGTTCCACGACGCCCGCCTCGACCCCGTTCACCACGCCCCAACGCCAAGGACCGCCGCAACCGCCGCCGAGTGGACCGCGTCGCCCGCTGCTGCCGCGCAGTTGGGCGCCCTGGCAGACATTGCCGCCCGGGTTCCCGGCGTTCGGATGGACCGTCACCCCGTGCTCGTGACCCCCGACTTCGTGCGGTCGACCGAGGCCTTCCTCACCGATCCCGCGCCCGCGAAGCCCGCGGAGGTCGTCCACGCGTTCCTCGCGGCAAACCCCGGCCTCTTTGGCATCACCGCCGAGGAACTCAACTCCGCCCGGGTGCGGCGCGACTACTCCACCGCCCACAACGGCGTGCGCCACCTCGGCTGGCAGCAGTTGGTCCGCGGCGTGGAACTCTTCGGTTGCACGCTGTACGCGAATGTGACGCGCGACGGACAACTCATCAACATCGGCGGCACCTACCTGCCAAGACCCACGACCGATTTCGCCGTCAAAGACCCGGTTCTCTCGCCGCAGGACGCCATCGCCCGTGCCGCGGCAAACGTGGCGATTCGGCTGAAGGGCACGCCGACGAAGACGGCGGAGGCGGAGGGGCTGCACGGCCGGACCTTCTGGACGGTCGCGGGCGTGCGCGCCGATGCCCCGGTGGTGACGAGACCGATCTACTTTCCGATGTCGCGCGACGAGGTCCGGACCGCCTGGGCGGTGGTCATGCCATCGCCGGGTAGCGTGGGGCACACGTACGACATGATCGTGGACGCGGTGAGCGGGGAGATTCTCTACCGCGCGAACCGCGTGAAGTACGCGACCACCGAGCCCATCACGTTCCGCGTGTACCCGACGGACAGCCCCGCCCCCGGTTCTCCGGGCACGCCGGCCCCGAACAGCTTCCAGTTCCCGGAGGTCGCGCGCCAACTTCTGGTGATCACCCCCCAGATGATGCAGACGTACTCGCCCAACGGCTGGATCAACGACGGCGAGAGCGAGACGCTCGGCAACAACGCCGCCGTTCACACCGACATCGACAACAACAACGTGGCGGACCTTCCCCGTCCCAACGGAGGACCGGCCCGCGTCTTCGACTTTCCGATGAGCACCGCGGATGCTCCGGGGTCGTACCAAGCGGCTGCGGTGGCGCAGCTCTTTTACTTCGCCAACATCTTCCACGACCGTCTGTACGCCTTGGGCTTTGATGAAGCCGCGGGCAACTTCCAGGCGATCAACTTCAGCGGCCAGGGCCTGGGCAACGACCGCCTTCAGGTGGATGCGCAGGACGGCGGCGGCACGAACAACGCGAACTGGAACTCGACGGGGATCGACGGCGAGCCCGACAGCACGCCCCCGCGGACGCAGATGTACGTCTTCACGGGGCCGAACCCGGACCGAGACGGCGCGTTCGAGGCGGACATCGTGTACCACGAGTTCGCGCACGGGCTTTCGATCCGGCTGCACGACGGACGACTCGACGGCCAGGACCAGGAGGGCGGGATGGGCGAGGGGTGGTCCGACTTCTTCGGGCTATGCCTGAACGCGCAGCCCGGCGACGACTTCAACGCGGTGTACGCGTTCTCGCCCTACATCACGTACCTCTTCAACGGTTCGCTGCGGAACAACTACTACTTCGGCATCCGGCGCTTCCCGTACAGCACCGACACATCCAAGAATCCGCTGACGTTCGCCGACATCGATCCGGGACAGATCAACTTTCCATCGTCGGTGCCTCGGAACGACATCGGCGGCCTCGCGAGCGAGGTGCACAACGTCGGGGAGGCGTGGTGCATGGCCCTGCTCGAATGCCGCGAGCAACTCTCGCGCACGATGGGATTCGCCGCCAACGAGGAGATCATGCGGCTGGCGGTCGACGGGATGAAGCTGAACCCCGCGAGCGCGCTGAGCTTCATCAACTCGCGCGACACCATCCTCCAGTCCGATCTCGTCAACAACGCCGGCGCCAACCGCTACCCGCTGTGGGACGCGTTCGCGAAGCGCGGCATCGGGCTGGGCGCAACGTCTCCGGGATCGAGCGCGAGCGGCGTGGTGGAGTCCTTCACGACTCCGGGCACGGTTCAGTTCACCTTCCCGCAGGGCGTGCCCGCGTTGCTGACGCCCGGCGTGCCCGCGACATTTACGGTTGATCTCGCGCCCGTCGGCCTCTCGCTCACGCCCGCCTCAGGCCTGCTGCGGTGGCGGACCGATTCGGGAACGTACCAGTCGACCCCACTCACGGTCGTCGACGCCGACACCTATTTGGTCACTCTTCCGGCGATCCCCTGCGGCCAGCGCCTCGACTACTACCTGAGCGTGCACACCTCCAACAACCTCCGCACCTTCCCGACGGGCGCTCCCGCGTCCGTCTCGCTCTCCGTCGCGTCGGCCCAGTCCGAGACCTTCTTCGCCAACGACGACTTCGAGTCCGATCGCGGCTGGACCGTCGGCCCCAACACCGCAACCAGCGGCCTCTGGGTCCGGGTTAATCCCAACGGGACCTCGGCTCAGCCCGAGGACGACGCGAGCCCCTTTGGCACCACGTGCTGGGTCACCGGACAGGGCATCCCCGGTGGCGCGGCGGGCAACGCCGACGTTGACAACGGCCGCACCATCCTCACCAGCCCCGCGTACGACCTCAGCGCCGTCTCCGACGCCATCGTGTCGTACTACCGCTCCTTCGACAACGCACAGGGCGGCGCACCCGGCACCGATCCCTTCACCGTGCAGATTTCGACCGACAACGGCGCGACGTGGCGCAACGCGGAGGTCGTGGGCCCGAGCGGGCCGGGCACGACGATCGGGTGGGTGCGCGCGGAGTGGACCTTGTCCTCGGTCGGTGCCACGCCGACATCGCAGACGCGGTTCCGGTTCATCGCCGACGACGCCAGCCCCGCCTCACTCGTAGAAGCCGCGATCGACGACTTCCGCGTCGCGACGTTCGATTGCTCTCCCCCGGGTTGCCCCGCCGACTGGAATGGCGACGGCGGCATCGACGCGGACGACGTGATCGCGTTCTTCGGTGAATGGGACTCGGGCAACGCCGACTTCAACAACGACGGCGGCACCGACGCCGACGACGTCATCGCGTTCTTCGCACGCTGGGACGCGGGGTGCTGAACAAGCCAACGCGGACCCGCCCCGACAGGGTCCACTGTGGTCCGATATCGCCGCGCACCCAACCGTTGTGCCGTTGCTCTCCACCACAACGGCAGGAATCGCCGGACGAACCGTCCCTTCACTTCGAAATTCTCGCCACGAGGCCGAGTGCCTCTGGCCGAGGAGCGGCGGATGTGGTAAACCACTCTTTCGGCGTCGGTCGAATGGTCCGACTCGCCGGTCAATCTCGGTCGCCCTGGGGCCTCGTAGTCTCCCCGGCGCGGCGACATCGTGCGGGGTGCACGGTCTGGGCTGTTCCCAGAGCGGTGTGTTGGGGCTGTTCGCGCCAGACCCCATCTGATTCTGGAGATTTGTCTCAGCCGCCCATACTCGGAACGGC
>JBIKMF010000066.1:0-13834 GCA_044359425.1 Phycisphaerales bacterium | reverse complement strand
AACGGCGGGCTCCAGGCGGCGGTCGGGGCCATGATTCTCGCAAATGGTCGCCTTCCGGCCGTCGTCGGCGGGTCGGGCGGCGAACAATCACGGTTAGACTACGTCCTGGTCTGTTCGAGTTCTCAGGGCGGTCAGAATGCGGCGCTCGTGTTGGGCGCTCCCTGATCGTCAGCCACGCGCGTCACGTCGCGGACCGTCGTCCGGGGTCGCGACCGAAGTTTCGTCTACACGTCAACACAGGAGTTTGAAGATGGCGAGCGATTATCCCCGCGGCGATTACAACAGGGGTTACAGCGGCGGTGGCGGCGGTGGTGGTGGCGGCGGCCGTTCCGGCGGCGGTCGGGGTGATTCACGCGGTGGCGGTCGTGGCGGTGAACGTCGCGGCATCCCGCTCTCCGAACTCCCCACCGAGCTCACCGAGAGTTCCCGCAAGCTCATCGGCGTTGCCATCGAAGTCCACAAGGCCCTCGGCCCCGGATACGAGAAGAGCGTTTACCTCGCCGCGGTCCGCGCCGAGCTCGACGCCCAGGGCATCGTCTACAAGCCCGATTTCACCGCCGCGGTCAAGTACCGCGACAAGCAGATCGGCACCGTGAAAGCGGATCTCTACGTTGAGGACCGCTTCCTCGTTGAAGTCATGTCGCGCCACGGCGAAGTGTCGACCTCCGAGCGCCTCGCCCTGCGTGCGCAGCTCAAGGCCGCCAACCTCGACTTGGGCCTCATCATCAACTTCTCCGAGCGTCGCCTCAAGGACGGCCTCGTCCGCGTGCTCAACGTCGACAAGATCAACGCCGAGCGTGGCGTCTCCTTCGACGACCCCGAGCACGAAGGCGGGCACGACGGTGGTTCCGAGGGTGGATCCGTCCACGACTTCGACACCCACTGATCGTTCATGAGCCGTCGCGTAGTCATCACAGGAATGGGCTGGATCACCCCGCTCGGGTGCGACCTCGAGTCGGTCTGGTCCGCGCTGCTCGCCTCCAAGTGCGGGGTCGGTGAAGTCACACGCTTTGACGCGTCCAGCTTCGATACCAACTTCGCCGCCGAGGTTCGCGGCTTTGACCTCGCCCGATTCCTCCCCGACACCGGTCGGCACGCACAGGCCGGTCCCAGCTCACGCTTCGCCCTCGCCGCCGCGGCACAGGCGATCCGCCAGTCGGGGCTCGACCCAGCGCGTTCCGACCCCCGTCGCGTGGGCGTGTACCTCGGCGCCGGCGAGACCTCGCCCGACGTTGAAGCACTCGCCCACGCGAACATCGCGGCGTGGGACGCCGCAAGCCGCACCGTCCGCGAGGGCGATTGGGCCCGCGATGCGCTCGCCCACATGAACGGCCCACGCGACGTTGAGCAAGAGCCCAACCTCACCGTCGCCCGCGTCGCCACGCAGTTCGGCTGCCGCGGCCCGGCGTTCAACTGCATGACGGCGTGCGCAGCGGGCACGCAAGCGGTGGGGGAGGCGTACGAGATCATCAAGCGTGGCGATGCGGACGCGATGCTCGCGGGCGGCGCGCACTCGATGATTCATCCGCTGGGGATGACGGGCTTCATCCGGCTGACGGCGATGTCGACTCGGCGCGAGACCCCCCAGACCGCCGCGCGGCCGTTCGATCAGACGCGAGACGGGTTCGTGATGGGCGAGGGCGCGGGGATCCTGGTGCTCGAGGAGCTCGAGCACGCCCGCAAGCGTGGCGCAACGCCACTGTGCGAGGTCGCGGGGTACGGCTCGAGCGCGGACGCGTTCCGCATCACCGACATCCAGCCCGAAGGCAAGGGTGCGCAGGCGGCGATGCTGCAGGCGTGCCAGCAGGGCGGGCTGAACCCGCGCGAACCGTTGGCGGATGGCCGGCCGGCGGTGCAGTACATCTCCGCGCACGGCACGGGTACGAAAGAGAACGACCGGATCGAGACGAAGGCCGTGAAGGGCGTCTTCGGGCCGATGGCACCGAAGATCCCGTTCACGAGCGTGAAGAGCATGCTTGGCCATCTGATCCAGGCGGCGGGCGCGGTAGAGCTGATCACCTGCGTGCTCGCGATCAAGACGGGCTGGATCCCGCCGACGATCAACCTGCAGACCCCGGACCCCGAGTGCGACCTGGACTACGTGCCCAACACGGCAAGAGACAGCCGCGCAACAGGCGGCGTGGACGCGTGCCTCTCGAACTCCTTCGGATTCGGCGGCCAGAACAACTCGATTCTGGTGAAGCGGTTTGTGAGCTGACGCGCCCGAAGGAGGAATCTCAATACGCGATCATGAGACGCGGCGGCTCTCGCGCGAAGCCGCGCCGTCAGTTGCGCGGTGACGGTTCACTTCACCATCGCGGCCCGCTTGCGTGCGATGAACGCCATGTGTCTAGGAGTTGCGTTGGTGGGTACGCGCGGCTTTGCGGGCTTGAGTCATGCGTTCGCGGAGGCCACCGTTGCGCAGGAAGTCCTGCTCGATCCGGCGGATCTGTTGATCGAGCAGGTAGTTGGCCTGATGGATCACGCAGATCGCGATGTTCGCGACAACTTCGGCGCCCCGGGTTTCGCAGAACTGGCGATACGCCTCATAGGTCGCGTGGGACCTATTGCCGAGCCGACGAACGTACTGTGCCTCCCTGCTGTCCTTTGTCCAAAGCCGCATGCTCCGCACGCGTAGGAAGTCCTGATAGTCAACCAGTAACTCCTCAAGACTTGCGCGAGCGACATTCGTGAGCTTGAGTTCGGCCTCTTTCGACGTGCCCGAGGCCTTGCTCCCTTCGACGATATTCTGTTTCCCCGAGCGCGCCGCCTGCACCATCTGGTCGATGGTGCGATCAAAGCGATTCATGAAGCGCGCGCAGAAGTGGAAGGTCAGGTCGTATACCACCTCCGCTTTCTGGTAGGACAACAGCTCTCGGTAGTTGCCGTGCGGTGGTATGAAGCCGGGCGCGTTCATGAGCGGCGCCCCCTTCGGTGAACCACCTCGCGACGCCGCAGCGCGACGGCCGTATCTCTTGATTTCATTTCTCCCTCCGATTCACACGAGCGCGGCAAGTGCCGGCCCGCACATTCTACTCACGCGAAGACGCCACCGGCCTCTGTTTCGAAGGAGGAGCGATAGGTCGCATAGGTCGCATGGGACCTATTGCCGATCGTGCGAACACGGTTGGCCCCGGGCCGACACCGCCGCGCTTCGTGCTCCCCTTCGCCCTTCGCAACAAAAAACCGCGCCCCATACGGAGCGCGGCTCTTCATTCTTCCCTATGGCCTAAGGCCTCTGGCCTATGGCCTTCTTCTCACCCCATGTGCTTGATGATCGCATCGCCGAACTCGCTGCACTTGAGCTTGGTCGCGCCTTCCATCATGCGGTGGAAGTCGTAGGTCACGGTCTTCGCGCCGATCGCGCCGTCCATGCCCTTGATGATGAGGTCCGCGGCCTCGGTCCAGCCCATGTAGCGGAGCATCATCTCGCCCGAGAGGATCACCGAGCCCGGGTTCACCTGGTCGAGGTTCGCGTACTTGGGGGCGGTGCCGTGGGTGGCCTCGAAGATCGCGTGGCCGGTCATGTAGTTGATGTTCGCGCCGGGGGCGATGCCGATGCCGCCGACCTGGGCCGCGAGGGCGTCGCTCAGGTAGTCGCCGTTGAGGTTCATGGTCGCGATGACGTCGAAGTCCTTGCCGCGGGTCAAGACCTGCTGCAGGGTGATGTCGGCGATGGAGTCCTTGATGAGGAGCATCTTCTTCCACTTGCCGTCGCCGTGGCTGGGCCAGAGCTTGAGGGCGGTGTCGACTTCGGCGACGACCTTCTTCTGCTGGTCGGGCGTCATCATGTCGTAGCCGGGGTCGATCATGCGGGCGTTGGCCTCGCTGGTGAGGTCCTTGTTGGCCTCTTTGTTGCCGAGGATCCAGGTCTCACGCTCGGTGACGCACTGCGTGCGGAACTCGCTCTGGGCGAGGGCGTAGCCGTAGTCCTTGAAGGCACCCTCGGTGAACTTCATGATGTTGCCCTTGTGGACGATCGCAACGCTGCGGCGCTTGTTGGTGAGGGCGTAGCTGATCGCGGCCCGGATGAGCCGCTCGCTGCCGTCCTTCGAGATGGGCTTGAAGCCGATCGCCGACGTCGCCGGGAAGCGGACCTTCTTGAAGTCCTTCGGGAAGTTCGCCTCGAGGAAGGCCAGGACCTTCTGCGCCTCGGGGGTGCCCGCGGCCATTTCGATGCCGGCGTAGATGTCCTCGCAGTTCTCGCGGAAGATCACCATGTCGCAGTCCTGCGGCCGCTTCACCGGGCTGGGGACGCCCTGGAACCAGCGCACCGGACGCAGGCAGACGTACAGGTCAAGAATCTGCCGAAGGGCCACGTTCAGCGAACGGATGCCGCCGCCCACGGGCGTCGTCAGCGGGCCCTTGATGCCCACCAGGTACTTGCGGAACGCCTCCAGCGTCTCCTCCGGCAGCCAGTTGCCGCCCGTCTTGTTGAACGCCTTCTCGCCCGCGAGAACCTCCATCCACGTGATCTTCTTCTTCCCGCCGTAGGCCTTGGCGACCGCGGCATCGATCACCCGAACACTTGCCCGCCAGATGTCGGGACCTGTTCCGTCGCCTTCGATGAAGGGGATCACGGGGCAATCCGGCACGTTGAGCTTGCCGGCGTTCATGGTGATGGCGGTAGCGGTGGACATGCAACTTCTCCTGGACATGGAACTTTGGAGGGCGGGCATTCTGCCCCAAACCCGTGCGGGGAAGGATACGCGCCCGGGGGGCTTCGGGGAGTCTTCCCCTCTCTCGCCCGGCCCTGATTTGAGGGTTGTGCGGCCCGACCCGGGGACGTACAGTGGCCCATCGGTCCTGCTGAACCACGGGGTGCTCTGAATGGGATTGAGACATTGCCAAATCCGGTGGCTGGGCATTGTCGCGCTCGTGTGGGCAGCGATGCTCGCGTCGTATGCCCACGGGCAGACCGGGGCAGACGACGTTCTGCATGTCGTCGCCCGACCGAGCGACCGGGTGCCCCCCATCGTCCAGTTTGGACCCGATGGGTCGATGACCGGCTTCCAGATCGAGCTCCTTCGCGGCGTCGCCGGCTCACAGTCGTTCAGCCTCGAAGAGTCACGGCTGGTGGGGGGCGCGTCAGTTCGTGCCGCCCTCGTCGAAGGCGGTGCCGACGTCATCCCGCTCATGGTGGTTGACGATTCCACGAAGGCTGTGTTCGCGCTCAGTGACCCCGCCGTTTCCACGCGCATCGTGGTCTTCGCGCGCACCGACAGCCCGGTGCTCACGGCGTTCTCCGAACTCGCGGGCAAGCGCGTGGTCGCCGTCGGCGCGGATATCGCCGCGGCCCGGCTTACCGACAGCGGTATCGGCTTCACGGACGTCGCGACGACGCAAGGCGGCTTCGAGGCGCTGAGCGGCGGGGAGGCGGACTACTTCGTCGAGACCGAACTCGGCGGCCGGTACGCGCTCGTGCACCACCCGGTGCCGCTGATCGGGATTCGCATTTTGTCCCCCGCTCGCCATGGGTTGCGGTCGGTCGAGGTGGATTACGCCGTCGCCACACTCAAGGGCGACCCGCGTGGATGGATCCCGAGGATCAACCGCGGCCTGGCTGCCGTACGCGTTTCGGGACAGTACGACAGCCTCTACCGCCGATGGCTTGAGCCCTACGCCCCTCTGCGGGTGACCGCCGAGCAGGCGCGGCAGCTCCAGGGTGCGCGGAACCGCTGGAACGCGGACCGAGTGCGGGTCGGGGTGGAGCGGAGCCTCGCCATCGCCGAAGGAAGCAGCGAGGCGCAACCCGCTGGGTACCTGCCCGACCTGTTCCGGGCCGCCGCAGCGAGGATGGGCAAATCGATCGAACTCGAGGTCATGTCGATCAGTGAGTTGCGGCAGGCTCTCTCCGACGGCCGGATCGATGTGATCGCGGGCGCGAGCTACAGCGGGCTGGACATTCTCCGCATGGACTTTGGTCGTCCGGTGGAGGTGTCGCGAGGCGTCGTGGTTCATCGCGCGGACGAACCCCCCCCATCCGAGATCGCGCAGGTGAGCGTGGCCGTCGTCAACGGAAGCGCTGGCCATGCCTGGGCGGTCGACCGCAAGCACCCGGAGATCATGACGGTCGATTCGACCCACGCGGCGGTCAGTGCGCTGAGCGAGGGGAGCGTTGGCGCTGTCATCATGACCGAACTGGAGGCCCAGACCGCCATCGCGAGCTCGCCCGATGGGAGTTCGTTGCGGATCGGGCTGCTGCCGGACTCGGAGTTCGAGAAGTCGTACACCTTCGCCGTCGCCAGCGGTCAGAAGCCGCTGCTCTGGGATCTCGAAGACAGCTTCACCGAACTGGCGGCGAGCGGAGAGAGGCGAGAGCTCGAGGAACGCTGGTTTGGGGCCCAGCGATCGGCGCCCGCGCGTCCGCCGGTCCCGCTTCCCGTGATCATGGGGCTGATTGCGGGACTGACGACGGCGATCGTTGCCGCGGGGTTCTGGGTGACCACGCTTCGTCGCGAGCTCAACCGCCGGACGGAGCGGCTGCGTCACGAGGAAGCGAGGTTGAAGGCGATCACGGAGAGCGTGCCGGCGCTGGTGTACGGGTATCTCGAAACCGCGCCTGGCGTTCGTGAGTTGCGGTACTTCAACCGTCGGCTCGAGGAGTGGGCTCTGATCTTCCCGGCGCTGGTCTCCGGCAATCCGCTGGATCTGGTGCAGGCGGTGCATCCGAGCGATCGGGGTGAACTCGAGCGTCGGATGGAAGAAGGGCGGCAGTCGCTCCGCAGAATTCAGCAAGAGATCCGGGTCCTGGACCGGGATGGGAACTACCGGTGGATCCAGATGACGATCGATCCCGACCCGGTCAGCGAAGGGGTTCTGTGGCACGGGATCGTGCAGGACGCGACGGACCTTCGCCTCGCGACCGAGGCGCTCGCGCAGAGCGAGCGGAACTTCCGTCAGATCTTCGAGGCCACCCAGGACGCGATCCTCGTGTTCGGTGCGGGCCACGGTCGGATCCTCGAGGCCAACCGCGCGGCCTGCGACCTGTACGGCTACTCCCGCGATGAACTGCTCGCGATGGAAGCATCAGAGTTGTTCGACCACGCGGCGGACCTCGCGGTCGCCAGCGAGCAGGGCGCATCCGGCCCATTCAGGCACCGCCGCAAGGACGGCGCAACGATTGACGTGGAGTGCGGGTCGGCCGTCGTTCAATACGGTGGTGGCCCCGCGATGCTCTCGGTAAACCGTGACGTGACCTCGCGGACCCGATTCGAAGAGCATCGGCGCACGCTCGAGGGGCAGATGCTGCAGGCCCAGAAGATGGAGAGCCTCGGCCTACTGGCAGGAGGAATCGCCCACGACTTCAACAACCTCCTCGTGGGCATCATGGGCAACGCTTCTCTCGCGCGCAGCCAAGCACAGGACCGCGAGGCCCTCGAACAGACCCTCGACCAGATCGTGCTCACCACGCGACGTGCGTCGGATCTGACCCAGCAGTTGCTCGCCTACGCCGGGCGGGCCAAGCTGTCCGTGCAGGCGGTCGATCTCTCCGCCGTTGCCGCGGAGATGGTCAAGCTCCTGGGCTCACGGCTCAGCCGCGGCGCGAAGATGGTCTTCAGCTTTTCTCCCCTGAGCGTCGTCACCCTCGCCGACCCCGTCCAGATCCGGCAGATCGTGATGAACCTGCTGACGAACGCCTCCGATGCGCTCAAGAACGGGGAAGGCGTCATCACGATCCGCACAGGTGTCGCACGGTTCGATCGCGTCTACCTGTCCGAGACGTACGTCCCCAGCGACATTCCCGAGGGCGAGTACGCGTTCATCGAAGTCGCCGACGACGGCTGCGGCATCGATCCCGACCTGCTCCCCAAGATCTTCGACCCGTTCTATACCACCAAGTTCGTGGGCCGAGGCCTGGGTCTTTCCGTCGCTCTCGCCATCGTCCAGCGTCATCGCGGGGCCATCAAGGTCTTCTCGGAGCGTGACCGGGGTACCGTGTTCCGGCTCCTCCTCCCCCTCGCTCCCGTCACTGAGTCCTTGATCATCGAGCCCAAGCCCAACGCCACGGAATCCTCCGGCACCTGAACCCCCGTTCCGGGTACACTCCGGACGTTGCCCGTCGGAAGCCTCTCCATGCGGACTGGAGATCACCCGCGGCCTTCGGGCGGCCGGAGACGTTCGATGCTCGCCTCGTCCACCACGCTTCACTCCGGCCTCTCTGCCGCGAATCTCGCGACAGCCCAGCCGCGCGCACACGGACACTCGCTGGCCGCGGAGACCGAGGCCGGGTTGTGGGCGCTGCTCGCGGCGTTCGGTTCGGGCGTGCTGGTCGTCGGCGCGTTCTGGCTGTTGCGGCGCGGGTGGATGCGTGGCAAAGGACCCGAGCCGAGGCGGGTCGCGGGATCGGCGTACGTCGCCATCGACAACATCCGAGACGTCGTGGTGCTGTTCCGGATCTCCGACTTGCGCGTGGTCTCCGCGAACGCGGTCGCGACCGCCTTGTACGGTCTCCCCCGCGAGGAACTCGTGAACCGCACGGCCGATCAGCTCGAGAAAATCAGGCCGCTTGGGATCGATCAGATCGCGCGCACGATCGCACTCGGAACGTCACCGCACTTCGTCGCCAACTACAAGAAGGCCGACGGAAGCGAGTGCACGATGGAGATCACGACGAGCCAGTTGGAGCATCACGGCGAGAAGTGCGTCCTGCTCGTCGGTCACGACGTCAGCGACCGCGTCCGAGCGGCCGAGATGGCGCAGGGCGAACTCCAGGCCTTCCGCACGCTCTTTGACCGCGCCCCGTGGGCGACGATCGTCGCCGATGCGGGCTCCGGCCAGATCGTCGCCGCCAACTCCGCCGCCTCCGATCTGTTCGACCATGACGGTCGCGGGCTCGAGGGCCTCGCCATCGACCGGCTTCTCCCCGGAGAAGAGCCCGACGCCGCCTCCGGGCGGGTGGCGGGAGTGAGAACGCGTGACGGAGCGTGGCGCAAGGTCTTCGTCGAGCGTTCGGACGTGACCTTCGCGGGTCGCCGTTGCCAGCAGTACCAGTGCCGCCCCGCGGAGACTCCGGAGATCGCGGGAGAGTCCGCCGACGTGTTCGACAAGGCTCTCGAGGCCATGCTCATCATCGACCCGGTGTCGCGGACTGTTGTCAGCAGCAACCCCTCCGCGCAGCGACTCTACGGGTATTCCGCAGAGGAACTCGTCGGGCTGACCACGGACCGCGTGACGACCGATCCCCAGGGATGCCGCGAGATCTGCAAGCGAGTGCTCTGCGAGGGCGAACGCTCGGGTGAGCTGCGGTACCACCGCCGCAAGGACGGCACGATGATCGCCGTCGAGGCGAACTTCAGCCCGTTGTCGTTCGCGGGGCGCACCTGCCTTCTCTGCTCCATGCGACAGATCTCGGCGGCGTCCATGCGGGGCGCACCCATCTTCACAGCCGACATGGAATCGCCGCACCGCTCGCGCGCGAAGCACGCGACCGCGCCCTCTCACCCGGCGTCGTCGGCCGCCCACGTCCTCGTTGTCGACGATGAGCCGCTCGTCCGCGAAGTCAGCCGACGCATGCTTCAGGGTGCCGGACTCACGGTCTCCGTAGCCGACGACGGCGTACACGCGATCGAAGCGGTCGAGAACGACCCGACGATCGACACGGTTGTTCTTGACGTCACCATGCCGGGCATCTCCGGCCCCGATGCGATGCGCCGCCTGTTCGAGATCAAGCCCGATCTCCGCGTCGTGCTCTGCAGCGGCTACAGCAGCGAAACCGTCGCGATCGACGATGGTCCCAACGGCGCGGGCCGGGCCCATGCGTTCGTGCAGAAGCCCTTTACGGTCGAAACGCTCGTCGCCGCCGTCCACGGAAAGCGCACCCCCCACGAAGGATCCTGATGGCCCTTGTCGTCTTCATCCCCGACCGTTACGAGTCACGGTACTCGCTGCTCGACGCCATGGCCGCCGAAGTCGCGACGGCCTTCTCAACGGCCGGCGCCGAAGTCAACCCCACCCGGCCCGTCCGACACGGTGAGCCCACCCTCCACCTCTTCTTCAACCTCCCCCAGAGTCTCGACCAGTTCCTGAAATGGGCCCGCCCCGAGCGACCCAACTCCGCCCTCGTGCAGTTCTTCGTCGATCATCCCCTCGGCCTCACCGTCGAGTTCATGGACAAGGTGACCACGCTCCCGAACTACCGCCTCGCGATGCCCTGCACCGATGATCGCACGCTCCTCGCCACCCGTTGGCCCACGCTGCGCACCATGATCTGCGGCCATGGCATCCCGCGTGCCGCGCTCTGCGACCCCGCGACCATCGACGCCCCACGCCGCGACGAACTGCTTCTCTCGGGCACGATCTCAACCGAGGATGAGGTTCGAGCCCTGCGAGATCGCGTGCCGGAGGTCCTCCGTTCCGCCTGCGATCGGGCCGCCACCATGCTGGCCGACAACCCGTCCTTGTCGCTCGTCCAGTCACTGGACCTCACCCTCCCGCCCACCCTGTTCGCCGGCGATTACTGGCGGCTCATTCAGGTCTGCTCACGCCACGTCGTCGCTGCCGCAAATCGCCAGCGACGCCTCGCGATGCTCCGCGCACTCCAGGGGCTTCCCGTCGCGGTGTTCGGACCCCCCGCCTGGACCGAGCACTGCACCGGCTCTATCCAGTACCGGGGCGAAGTCGAGTACGGGACCCTCGCCGCGGAGATGGCACGCTCCCGTGCGGTGCTCGCCTGGAACCCGACGCAGTTCACCCTCGGGCACAGCGAACGCGTTCTGCTCTCGATGGCCGCGGGTGCCGCGACACTCACCGACGACCGGCCCTCGGTCCGCACGCAGCTCGGAACTTCGGTCGCCACGCACCGCAGTGGTGACCTTGCCGACCTCCGCGCCCAAGCGGAACGCCTGCTCGGTGATCCCGCCCACGCCGCGCAACTCGCGCACGCCGGCCGTCGCGAAGCCGAACGCGCCCACCTGTGGGAGCACCGGCTCCAGATGATCGGCAGCGTCGTCGCCGAGGTGCTCGGCCGCTCCACCCAGCCAGGGTCCACGTAAAAAGCCCCGCATCGCGCGGGGCTCTTCGTTGATTCATGTCTTGTTCACCGCGGCTGGGTCTTCCCCGTCGCAGCGAGCCAGATCAGCCCTTGATGGACGTGACCTTGACCTTGGTGTACCGCTGACGGTGGCCCGTCTTGCGCTGCCAGGCCTTCTTCTCGCGGAACTTCTGGATGTAGAGCTTGTCGCCCAGAACCTCCGGCTCGATCACTTCGCACACAACCGAGGCGCCGGCAACGTACGGGGCGCCGACCTTCGCGCCGCCGCCGACTTCGCCGACGATCAGAACCTTGTCAAAGCTCACGGCCTTGCCAGCCGCGGCCTTGCCCTCTTCGAGAAGGTCGACGAGGATCACGTCGCCCTGGTGGATTCTGCGCTGGCTGCCCGACTCTTCGATGATCGCGTACATGGCTAACTCCGCCGCACTGCCTTGGTCCGCCCCGCGACGAGCGCGAGCGGGTGAATGCGTACTTATCCCCGACCCACTTCGGGCAGGGTGGAGATGGTAGCGCGCAACCGCCCCTGTTCAACCCCCCACGCTCAGGATGCCCGCCCTCGCCCACTTGATTGGTTTTAGTAAGGCGTCTAAAGTACGAACGGAAAGATCGTACGCACCGCGCGCCGGCGTTCGGCGGCGGCGCTCTCAGTTACTGGACGAGGGGATCGTCACTCAAGACAACGGAAAAGACCATGTTTGGAAGGAACCTGTCCGGTATCGGATTCGTCGTCTCCTGCGCCGCCTTGGCCTCGCTCGCCGGTTGTGCTTCCGTTGATGTCACGCGCATCAGCGACACCAACCGCAACACCGCCAAGGGCTTTCGGTACTACATGCCCAGGCCGTATCTGGTGGTGAAGCAGCCGTTTACGGTCGCGGGCCAGGAGTACATCACCCAGGGAACCCTCAACCCGGACAACTCGGTCGCCATCGACCCCGGTGCGCTCCCGGCCTTCGTCCGAGACGCCATGGGGCACACCGGCACCGAGCTGATCCGCATCGACCGCACGCGGATCGCCGCCTCGCAGGCCGTCCGCGCCAGCCTGGCCGAAGCCCAGAGTGCGGCCGACCCCGCCGAGAAACCCGCCCCGAAGCCCGCCGCACCCGCGTCTACTGAGAAGGAAACGGAGGCCTCCACCGACTACGGGGGTACAAAGGGTCTGCTGCAGACTGCTGGGGACCCCGCGACGGACCCCCGGGTCGATCTGCACAACCCCCTCTTCGACATCATCTACCTCCCCGACTTCGAGGAGCAGTACGCGGTCCGCGTCAGTGGGGGGCTTGGCAAGGGCTCGCTCCAGCTTGGCCTAGAGAACGGCTGGATGGTCGAGCGGGCCTCCGCTGAGGTCGACAACACCGAACTCGGGAAGTTCATCTACCGGAACATCGACAAGGCGACGGATCTGGCCATCGGTGCCGCGAAAGTCGCCCTCGGTCTTCCTCCGGGCGTTTCGTCCTCCTCGGGGACCGGGGAAGAGCAGGCGGGGGCGGCCGCGAGAGGTGTGCTTCTGCGCATCGTGGTGCTGACCGAGGCACAGCCGGGCACCTACCCGTTCCTGAAACTCTCGGAGACGACCAAGAACTTCGCCGACAACCAGCGCTCCAATCCTCAGAACGCCAGCACGTACGTTCACCTCGCCTGTCCCCCTGATACGCGGGTCAGCTACAACGCCGTCCGTCGCGTCCGCATCGAGTTGGTGTCGCTCGAACCCGAGGCGACGAAGCCCGCGGGGGAGAAGACCGACGTGGCGCTCTTTCCGAAGGTGAACGCCGCGATCGGGGCGGTTCCGGAACTCGAAGGACTCGCCGCGCACGTCGTCGGGGCGGTCGTCCAGGGTCGCACCCTGGTTCTGCTCGTCAAGTCGGCTGACCATGAGGGGCTTGCCTCGCTCTCATCTGTGCTCGCAAAGCCCGAGGAGGGTGCGAAGTTCCTGAAGGCCATCCAAGCCCAGCCCGGTTTGGCCAGCATCGATAAGGTCACCACGCGAGCGAGCCAGCCATGAAGTCGGAACCGCGTCGACTTCCCGCGGCGGTCGAGCGGCTCGCCCTCGAGCGAGCCGCTCGGATCGCGGAGACCTGCGAAGGGGTGCTCTCGTTCGGCATCGGCTTCAAGCACTCCCGCAAGTCCGAGTACGGCCGTCGTCCCCGCTACTGCCTGAAGTTTGTCGTCGCCGCCAAGAAGCGAGAGCGTCGGGCCCGGCAAAGAGGCGACGGGCTCGTGCCGCGGCAGATCAAGGTGACGCATCGCGGCACGATCTGGCGGATTCCGACCGACGTGATCGCGGTCGGTGGCGCATCGGAGCAGAGTCGGATCGCGATTCAGTCGCAGCCCGAGGTCTCGGGAGTGGCCAGCTTCGCGGTCGGCGAGAGCGGTGGGGGGGAGGTCCTTCTGCTGACCGCAGGCCATGTCCTTCGAACGCAAGCCGGTGTCCCGCAGGGTGCGCCGGTCACCATCGACGGCGTGCCCGGTGCCGGGCGCGTGGAAGCGAGACTGACGCTTCCGGCAGACGCCAGTGGCCTTCTCGATATCGGGTGCGTCGCTTGCCCGGCGAACTCGCACGCACTGGCGTTCCTGGGCGCCGAGCCATGGAGTCGGATCACGGGAATCGTCGACAGCGAAGCACTCACGGCGATCCGCAGACGCCAGCTTCAACCCATGTGCTCGGTCATCGGCGCGGCGGGCGTGCAGACCGTGGCGCTCGACGCGATCCTGGTTACTTCCCTGAGCGTGCCCTTCCCGTCCGGCCCGGTGCATTACCGGCCTGGAATGGTCTTGTATCGAGCCGTCGATGGCGAGTTCCAGCGTGGTGACAGCGGCTCGGTCGTCGTGCTCGGGCGCAGGGCG
>JBIKMF010000064.1:0-13929 GCA_044359425.1 Phycisphaerales bacterium | reverse complement strand
CCGCGTGGGATGCGTGCGGTGGTACTCAGGTCCTGTGCTTGGACGATGCCTGCGGTCTCCAGACCAGCATCAATGTTCCCATGCAGGCCGGCCAGACCCGCCTGATCCGCATCGCTGGGTTCGCCGGTGGTACCCATGCCGGTCAGGTCGCGTTCGCCTTCACCGGCGGCGGCGCCCCGGCCAACGACACCTGCGCCTCGGCCGAGTCGCTGTTCCTGAACAGCCCGTCCTCGTTCGATCTCACCTGCGCCAACGCCGACGGCAGCGACTCCTGCTCCGGCTCCGGCGCTGACGTGTACTACACCTACACCGCCGCTTCCACCAACCTGCACGCCTTCATCGGCGGCGCGGCCAACGTCTCGGTGATCGACGCGACCTGCGCCGGCGCCGAGCTCGCGTGCGGCCTCGACCCCGTCCTCAGCCTGAACGCCGGCCAGGTCGTCCTCGTTCGCGTCTCCGGCGTTGCCGGAGCGGGCACGATCGAGGTCGACGAGATCGTCCCCCCGGCCAACGACCTCTGCGCCAACGCCATCGGCGTCGGCGAGGGTACGGCCACGTGGGATAACACCGACGCCCAGACCGACGGCCCCGACGAGTGCCTCAACTTCGGCGTCACCCAGATCAGCAGCGACGTGTGGTTCCTCTACACCGCCACCGCCGCGGCCGACATCATCACGATCGACCTCTGCGGTTCGGGCATCGGCGACACCAAGCTCGCCGTCTACGACGCCGCCGCGGGCTGCCCGACGGTCACCAGCGCGATCGCGTGCAACGATGACTCCTGCGGCCTCCAGTCCCGCGTCCGCATCTGCGGCGTGACGGCTGGTGCGCAGTACCTCATCCGCGTCGGCACCTACACCGAAGGCGACTTCGGCTCGGGTGTGCTCAACATCGCCGCCAGCGCGGCGTGCGACGTGACCCAGCCCTCCGGCTCGGCCACCGAGGCCGAGACCTGCGGCGGCGACGCCAACGGCGGCTGCAACCTCGCCAACACCTACGAGGCCATCTCCTGCGGCGGCGCGGTTGTCTTCGGCAGCAGCTTCGCTGACGCCAACTTGCGCGACACCGACTGGTACTCCTTCAGCCAGTTCGGCCCCGGTGACATCACCGCGACCGTGAACGCCGAGTTCCCCGCTGTGGCCTTCATCCTCAGCGGCACCTGCCCCCCCACGTTCTTCGGTACCGCCTTCGCTACCGATGAACTCAACACCTGTGCGGACATCACCGCGACGGCGACCGCCGCCCCCGCTGGTGACTACGCGATCTTCGTCTCCGTCGGAACGGCTGCTGGCGGCCTCTTCGCAGGCTACCCCTGCGGCGGCGCTGCTGGCTGCGCCGGTCAGAACGACTACGTGCTGACCGTCAGCAACACCGGTTCGTGCATCCCGCTCGGCGCCTGCTGCGCCCCGTCTGGCTGCTCGATCATGACCGAAGCCGAGTGCGCCACCGCCGGTGGTACCTACCTCGGTGACGAGAGCGCCTGCGAGACCCCCGGCGGCTACAACTTCGCCGCGGGCACGGCCGCGATCGAGGACATCTCCGGCACCGGTACCAACCTGGGCCTCACCGATGACTCGAACGCCAACGCCATTCTCGGCTTCAACTTCAACTTCTACGGCGTTGGTTACTCCGACTGCTTCGTCGGTTCCAACGGCCTGATCGGCTTCGGCGCCGGCAGCAACGTGTTCGGCAACGGCGCGATCCCCTCGGCCGCCCTGCCCAACAACATGCTCTACGTCTACTGGGATGACCTCAACCCCGGCGCGGGTGGTGAGGTCTACGCCGAGACCCGCGGCACCGCGGGTACCGACCTCCGCTTCATCGCTCAGTGGAACAACGTTCCCCAGTTCGGTGGCGCCGATGCCAACACCTTCCAGTGCATCATCTGGGAGAACGGCACCGTCGAGTACCGCTACCAGACCGTCCCCGGCCTCGGTGGTGGCGATGCCACCATCGGCTCCGAGAACGCCGACGGCACGGTCGCGACCTCCGTCGATGAGGCCCTCGCGGTCTCCGGCACGTCGCTCACCGGCACCTACACCGGCGGCGGCAGCAACTGCCCGACCTGCCCCTGGCAGGCCGACGGTTGCTACGCTGACTTCAACAACGACGGCGGCATCGACGGCGACGACGTGATCGCGTTCTTCGCTGAATGGGATGCCAGCCTTCCCTGTGCAGACGTCGAAGGCTCCGGCGGCGTCGACGGCGACGACGTGATCGCGTTCTTCGGCTCGTGGGACGCCAGCGGCGGCGGCACCCCCGGCTGCTAAGCCCTCTTCAGCTCTGAAATCAGTCCACAACTGACCAGCCCCCCCGGATCACTCCGGGGGGGTTGTGTTTTTACGCCCCTCGCTCCCCCGCCGGGATCCGCCCCCGCTTTTCGGACGTATCCTGTCCCTGCCTGGGCATTCGTCCAGAGTGAGGGTGTTCACATGATCAAGTCTCCCCGCCTCGTGACGATCGTCTCCGTCCTCCTGTCCGCGTTCCTGGCCCCCAAAGCCATCGCACAGGTCTTCTCCTCCTCGTCACCGACCCCAATCCCCGACTCCCCGACCCTCGCGAGCGACCTCCAAGTCACTTCCGGGCCCGCCTCCATCTTCGACCTCAACCTCGTCCTCCATATTGACCACACCTGGGACTCCGATCTTGACCTCGTCCTCCTGCCCCCCGGTGGTGCCGACTACCTCCACCTCTCTTCCGACAACGGCGGCAGCGGGGACGACTACCAGGTCACCCGCTTCGACGACGCCGCCCCCAACAGCATCTCCGGCGGCTTCAATGCCCCCTTCAACGGCAACTTCAGGCCCGAAGGCGGATCCCTCTCGTGGCTCGGTTCGATCCCCCTCCCCCCAACGCCCCTTGCTTCCTTCGCAGCCCTCAACGGTCGCCCCGGCTCTGGTACCTGGCGGCTGCTCGTCGATGACGACACCAACCAGCAGACCGGAACGCTCCAGTACTGGTCGCTCGAGTTCAACGGGGCCGTCGATCCCACAGGCCCCGCTCCCGTTCCCGGCCGGACCCAGCCGCTGGGAACCGGCCTCGCCACCCCCGGCCGCGCCGAACCACTGGCCGAGGTCCTTCTCTCGGTCCAGGTGCTCCCCGCCGAGATTCCGCCCTCCACCGGTCTCACCGCTCGAGTCGACGCCACCCCTATCGGCGGTCTCTCGGTCGTTCTGCTCCGCGACGACGGCACCGGTGGCGACGATGTCGCCGGAGATCTGAACTTCAAGGCTCGCGTCACGGTCGAGGACGTTGCCGTCGTCGGCGATCAACCTATGGAGTTCGTCGTCGCCGATTCCCAGGGTCGGACGGCCACCGGAACGATCCCGTTCGTCGTCCTCCCGCCCCCCGCGCCCAACGACCTCTGCTCCGAGGCGATCGAAGTGCCCTCCGGTGGTCCGTTCCCTTACCTCACGCCCCCCGTTTCGATCATCAACAACGCCCTCGACCCCGAAGTCCCGCTGTGCATCACGACCGCCTCCCGGGATGTCTGGTACCGCTTCACGCCGTCGCAGACCTCGATCGTTGAACTCTCCACCTGCGTTGCCGACGCGCCCGGATGCTCCGTTCCCGACACCGTGATGTCGGTGTTCGAGAGCCTCGACGGATCCTGCGACACCCTCATCCGCCTCGCCTGCCTCGACGACAGCTGCGGCCTGCGTCAGGCCATCACCCTCGAACAGCCCTTCGTTGCCGGGCACACCTACTACATCCAGCTCGCCAGGTTCGGAAACGCCGACCCGAACTTCGAGACCGACGACATTCAGCTCCGAGTTCGCCCAACCACCGATGTCTCGGGTCCCAGCGGCGTTGGGGCCGCCGTCCCCGAAGCCGTCCACTTCGACGAGCCCGTTCTCCTGACCGTCACGGTCACCCCCGGGACCGCGCCCGAGAGCACCGGTCTTGCCGTGCTGCTTGATGCCACCCCTATCGGTCGGGGCACCCTCCAACTCAACGACCTCGGCCTCTCCGGCGATCTCGTCGCCGGCGATCTTGTCTTCAGTGTCGCCACCCGCATCGCGGCAGGCCCGATCGGGATCAATGACCTGAACTTCACCGTGGTCGACGCCGAGCAGCGCTTCGGCTTCGGGGTCCTCTCCCTCCGCCACCTGCCCCCCGCCTCCGTGAATGACCTGTGCGAAGGTGCGACCACCATTCCCAGCGGGGGCCCCTTCCCCTTCGTCGCGTCCTCCGTCGAGATCCAGGGCAACGCGCTCGCCCCTGAGGCCCCGATGTGCGCCAACGCCGGCGCCAGCGTCTGGTACCGACTGACGCCCTCCGCGCCCTCGTACTTCGAGTTCACCACCTGCGCGTCCGCCACCCCCCAGGGCACCGTGCCCGATACCGTGCTCGCCGTGTACGAGAGCGATGGTACATGCGGGTCGCTTCAGCGGATCGCCTGCGTCGACGACGGCGACTGCGGACTGCGGAGCACGGTCCGTCCGGTGCTCCCCCTCGATCCCGCGAAGACGTACTTCATTCAGGTCGCCTCCGGGAGCACCTCGATCCCGGCCGATGGGTTCTCGCGTCTGCAACTCGCGGTTCGCCAGTTGCCCGCCGTGGGCGGTTGCTGCCTGCCGACCGGGTGCGAGATCCTGACCAGTTCGCAGTGCTCGACGCGAGGCGGCACCTTCCTCGGCGTGGGCATCACGTGCGAGGAGGGCGGCAGCTACACCCAGAGCACCGGTTCGGCGATCACCTCGCTCCCTCAGAACGCGCCCAGGCTCATGCTCGCCGATGACGGTGTCGCTTCTGTACCCCTTGGATTCTCCTTCCCGTTCTATGGTGAACTCCACAGCGCTGTGTACGTGAGCGCCAACGGTTTCGTGGCGTTCGGCCGCGCCGAGACCTCCCCCCTCAATGGCCCCATCCCGTCTGCGCAGACCCCCAACGGCGCGGTCTACGCCCTCTGGACCGACCTCGACCCGAGCGTCGCCGGCGCGGGCGACGTGCGCTACCTCGCCGAGACCCTGCCCGACGGCAAGCGGCTCACGGTGCAGTGGACCAACGTCCCCCGACGCGGTCAGGCCGACGCCAACTCGTTCCAGATCGTGCTCCACCAAAGTGGCGAGATCGAACTGCGCTACGGCACCATCACGCCCGAACCGGTCCCGGGCGCGTACACCGTTGGGATCGAGAACCGAGCTGGCACCTCGGCCGTGTCGATCGGCGGCACGGCACTGGCCGCGGGCAACCGCGGGTTCCGCGTGCTCCTCGAGGGTGCTACGACGCTCTGTTGCGCGTGGCGGGCCGACGGCTGCTTCGCCGACTTCAACAACGACACAGGCATCGACGGTGACGACGTGGTGCAGTTCTTCAGCGCCTGGGAAGTTGGGGCGGTGTGCGCCGACGTGGACGACTCCGAGAGCGTTGACTCCGACGACGTCGTCGCGTTCTTCACCGTCTGGGACGCGGCCGGGGCCAACTTCGAAGCCTGCGGGGGTGTTGCCAACTGCCCGTGGATCGTCGGCGGCTGCTTCGCCGACTACGACGGCAGCGGCGGGATCGACGGCGACGACGTGATCGCGTTCTTCGCCGATTGGGATGCCGGCCTCCCCTGCTCGGACACCGATGCTTCGGGCAGCGTCGACAGCGACGACACAACGACCTTCTTTGCGGGCTGGGACACAGGCGGCACCGGATTCCCCGGCTGCTGATCCGAAGTGGTGTTCGAAACGGTTGTTTCAACCAAGACCCTCGCCCCATCGGCGGGGGTCTTTCCTTGGCCCATTTCACTCCGCGCCCTTGGTCCTGGGTCGCGTCTTCCCTAGGCTCTTTACGTGTCCAGACGCGACTTGCACGTCCCCGTCCTGCTCCGGCAGGTGCTCGAAGTGATCGACCCCAAGCCGGGTCAGATTGTCGTCGACTGCACGCTCGGCCTTGGGGGGCACTCCAGCGAGATTCTGGCACGCCTCAAGCCCGGCGGGTTGCTCATCGGGATCGACTTCGACCCTTCGAACATCGCCGACGCGACGATCAAGCTCCACCGCGCCCGCGGCCGTGAAGGTGGCGTGGAGTTCAAGCTCTTCAACACGAACTTCGCCGGGATCGAAGGTGTGATCGCCGAGGCCGGCGTCGAGGGCGGACAGGTCGACGCGGTGCTCGCCGACATCGGCGTCGCCAGCACGCAGATCGACGACCCCGCGCGGGGCTTCTCGTACCGCCGCCCCGGCCCACTCGATATGCGGATGGACCCCACGCGCGGCTCGCCCGCCTCCACCTTGCTCAACCGCCTCTCCGAACAGGAACTCGCCGACGCCATCTTCGAGTTCGGCGACGAGGAAGACGCCCCCGAGATCGCCCGCCTCATCGTCGAACGCCGTAAGCAGAAGCCCATTCAGACGACCGAACAACTCACCCAGATCATCTGCGACGCACGCGACTTCACGCTCGAACGCGCGGCGGGCGCCAAGCTGCACCCCGCGGCCCGCACGTTCCAGGCCATCCGCATCCTCGTGAACCGCGAGATGGCGAACCTCGACCGCCTCCTCCGCGTGCTGCCCACGGTGCTCAAGCCCGGAGGTATCGCGGCGATCATCAGCTTCCACAGCGGCGAGGACCGGCGGGTCAAACACTCCTTCCGGGAGCTGCAGCGCTCGGGAATCTACTCGGCGGATGGCCGCGACCCTCTGGTCGCCGATGAGGCGGAGATCAAAGAGAACCCACGAGCCCGTTCGGCCAAGCTCCGGTGGGCCCGTCGCGCCCATCCGATGGGTCCGGTATGGGATCCGACGCCGGAAGGGGTCTGAGAACCTCGGCTCGCGGACTATCGGACCGGGGCGTGTTGGGCGACGTACGGGCAAAATCACGGGTTGTGTGGCGTCTGCCGTTTGGGCGAGGTAGAGTTCAGGGAAGTCCTCTCCTGGGGTGTGTGCAGGTTCGGGAGACGGGCGACCGCTGGGCCATGAAGCCCGGTGGAACGCGTGCAACGGGAGACCTGTGTAGAGCCGGTGTGGGTGTGCCACGCTGGCGGCGGTCCTTGTTGACTTCACCCCTGTGAAGTCGCGGTTTGGGTGTGATGAAGGAGCAGAATATGAAGAAGTCTTTGGCGCTGGCCCTCGCGGCTGGCATGTGCTGCGCGCTGACGGGAGTTGCGGCGGCCCAGGAGTACTCGAGCGGTCCGATCGCGGTGGCCATCGCGGATACGCCCACCGTCGAGTCCTCCATCACGATCACGGGTGGCCCGGTGATCGGTGACCTTGACGTGCGGATCAACATCACGCACACCTACGACGGCGACTTGGACATCGTGCTCATCGCTCCGGGTGGCACCGAGTACCTGCACCTCGCGACCGATGTCGGCGGCGGCGGCGACAACTTCATCAGCACGGTGTTCGATCAGGATGCGGCGACCTCGATCTCGGCTGGCGTGGCGCCGGCCGTCGCGCCGTTCACGGGGAACTTCCGCCCCGAGGGTGGCATCGCGACGTTCGTCGCGTCCGCGACCCTTCCGCTCACGGGCCTGACGCCCCTGACGAATCTGGACAGCCTCGACGGCCGCGACTCCAACGGCACTTGGACGCTCCGTATCGACGACGATGCGGCAGGCGACGTCGGCACACTGACCGAGTGGGCCCTGATCGTGACGGCCGCCGGCGGTCCGACCAACCCGGTCGGGAGCGTGACCCTCAGCCCGACCCTCGGTCCGGTGGGTACCACCGTGCTCGCCACGGTCAGCGTCCTCCCGGGCACCAACCCGCCGAGCACGGGTATTCAGGTCGTTGCCGATGCGACCGCGATCGACGGCGGTTCGGGCATTGTTCTGCTCGACAACGGCGTCGCTCCCGACGCCGTCTCTGGCGACAACATCTTCTCGGCCAACCTCACGGTCGGCGCCAATGCCACCACCGGCAACCGGACGATCACCTTCGGCATTTCCGACGCGGAGTCCCGCACCACGAGCACCTCTTCGTTGTTCAACGTTCGGCCCCTCCCGGCTGCGAACGACCTCTGCGAGAGCGCGGAAGTCCTGCCGACTTCCGGCTTCCCCTACGCCACCGGTGGCGTGTTCCTCAGCGGCAACGCCGCGGCCATCGAGCAGCCGATGAGCTGCTCGACCGGCGGCGTGACCAACGCGGGTTACTCGGTGTGGTACCGCTTCGAGTGCCCGCAGACCGCGGCGTACCGGTTCACGACCTCGGTGAACCTCGCGACCGGCAACAACCTCGCGGACACGGTTATTGCGGTGTACGAGAGCACCGACGGCACGTGCGGCTCGCTCACGCAGGTTGCCTGCGACGACGACGGCGGCGTCCTTGCGAACGGCGGGGAACTCCAGTCGGACCTCACCACCGACCTGATCGGCGGCACCGTGTACTACGTGCAGGTCGCGAAGTGGGCCCTGGCGGCCCCGACCGACCTGAACACGACTGGCCTGTACGTTGATCAGTTCATCCCTCGCGGCGCCTGCTGCCAGGGCACGAGCTGCTCGATCCTGACCGCGGCCGACTGCGCCACCGCTGGCGGTTCTTATCTCGGCGACAACTCGCAGTGCACGACGAGCGACGGCTACTCGATCTCTGACGGCATGGGTGCCTTCGAGGACATCTCCGCGACCGGCACGAACCTTGGTCTGACGGACGATTCGAACGGGAACGCCCCCATCGGGTTCACGTTCAACTTCTACGGCACGGGCTTCTCCAACGTGTTCGTGGGCTCCAACGGCTTCATCACCTTCGGCGCGGGCAGCAATGTTCTCGCGAACGGCGCGATTCCCTCCGCCGCGGTCCCCAACAACGCGATCTACGCGATGTGGGACGATCTCAACCCCGGCGCTGCCGGCGGCGTCTTCTATCAGACGCTCGGTACACCGGGCGTTGATCAGCGGTTCATCGTTCAGTGGGACCAGGTTCCGCAGTTTGGTATTGCCGACTCCAACACCTTCCAGATCGTTCTCTTCGAGAACGGCAACGCCGAGATTCGCTACGGCGCGATCTCCGCGTTCACCGATGCCGATGTGACGGTCGGCGTCGAGAACGCCGATGGGTCGACGGCGACGAGCACGCCGGCCTCGGGCATCTTCGCCAACACCGCGAAGTTCGTGCAGTACGTTCCCGGCACCACCAACTGCTCCGGCCCGTCGTGCGCCTGGCAGGCCGATGGCTGCTACTCCGACTACAACAACGACGGCGGTATCGACGGCGACGACGTGATCGCGTTCTTCGGGGACTGGGATGGGAGCGTGCCGTGCGCCGATATGGACGGAAGCGGCGGCGTTGACGGCGACGACGTCATCTCCTTCTTCGGCGCCTGGGATGCGGGCGGCGTCGGGTTCCCCGGCTGCTAAGCCTTCGGTCGCCAACAACTGAGTATGGTCCAGCACCTCGACCCCCCGGGATCCATCCCGGGGGGTCGTTTCGTTCAGATACACACCGATCCAGCGTTCCACCCCGCATAAACAGGACGGCGTCCGTCGCTTTGCACCCTTGTGCGGGGCTGGGAATCCGATAGAGTAATGCCGCGAGATGTCGTACCGCACACCTATCTGCTCCGTGCTTGCCGCAGGGCTCATGCTCTCGACAGGTACTGCACGCGCTCAGACGTTCTCCTCCGGCGCACTCGATCAGCCGATCCCTGACGGCGGGTCGATTGCCTCCGAGTTGGTGGTGCAGGGCGGGCCGGCTCAGATTGGAACGGTGCGCGTCAGGGTTTCGATCTCGCACTCGTGGGATGCCGATCTCGACATCGTACTGGTCCCTCCCGGTCAGCTCGAGTACGTTCACCTCGCGAGCGACCTCGGTGGCAGCGGCGACGGGTTCGTCGCGACGACCTTCGACACCGGCGGGCCACGTTCGGTGCGAGAAGCAGGAGCACCGTTCACCGGCGTGTTCCGCCCGGAAGGCGGCGAGGTGATCTGGACCGGAGGCACGCCGCTCCCGTCGATCGCGCTGGCCGGGCTGCATGCTCTCGCGGGACGCGGTGCCGACGGCATCTGGCAGCTGCGGATCGCCGACGATCAACCCGGAGAGACCGGCGTACTTCACGACTGGGCTCTGTTGTTTGCCGGCCCCGGCGTGCCGCGCGACCCAGAGGCGTCGCTGCGGCTGTCGCGTGACTCGGTGTCCCCCGGGAGCATCTTGATCGCGGAGTTGCGCGTGACACCGGGTCAGTTCCCGGCGAGTACGGGTGTGGTGGCGATGCTGGACGGCGGCGCGATCGGCGCGGGCGTGGTCCCGATGCTCGATGACGGCGTAGAACCGGATGTCGCGCCGGGCGACGGTGTGTTCACCGCCGAGCTTGGTGTTGGTGCCGGCACACCCCCCGGCGGCTACGAACTCGGGTGGACGGCGCAGGACGCCCAGTTGCGCTCGATCGCGGGCGCGGCAGGGGTCACGGTGTTGCCCGTGCCCGCAGCGAACGACGTGTGCGAAGCGGCCGAGGAGTTGACCGGACCTCTCCCGATGATCGCGACCCCACGAGGGATCGCCGGAAACGCCGAGCTCTGCGAGCGAGAGCTCGCGTGCGCGGCCGGAGGCTCCTCGAACGCGGCACGCTCCGTGTGGTACCGGTTCGTCTGTCCTCAGAGCGGTGAGTACATCATCTCGGCCTCGCCCGCGCGTACCCCCGGGTGCACCGTGAGCGACACGGTGCTGTCGGTCTACGTTGCTTCGGACGGGACCTGCGCGAACCTCTCGCCGCTCGCGTGCGACGACGATTCCGGGCAGGGCTTCAGCGCGGAACTCACGGCGCCGCTCGTGGCGGGAGCGGTCTACTACGTTCAACTCGCCGAGTGGGCGCCGGGTGCTGCCGCGGGGGGCGAACTCTCGGTGTGGATCGACCGCGTGGTGTCCGTTGGCGCGTGCTGCACTCCGCAGGGATGCCAGTTGGTCGCGGCCGAGGAGTGCACGCTCTTGGGTGGCACCTACCTCGGCGACGGTGTGGCGTGCTACCCCGGGAGCGGTCCGGTTCTTGGGCCCGGCGCGGCGGTGTTTGAGGACATTCGCGTGTCGGGTGAGCCGCTCATGCTCGGCGACGACGACGCGACGACGTTGGCGATCGGTTTCGAGTTCGAGTTCCTCGGCGCGGCGTTTACCGCCTGCGGTGTGGGATCGAATGGCCTGATCACCTTCGGGGATCTCTCCGTGGCGTACGCGAACGATTCCATCCCGTCCTCGCAGGTGCCCAACAACGCGGTGTACGCGCTCTGGGACGATCTTGATCCCGGCGCGGGTGGAGGCATCACGACCGAACTGCGCGGCGTGCCCGGAGTAGATCTGCGGCGGATTGTCCAGTGGACCCAGGTGCCGCAGTACGGACGGACCGACGCGAACACGTTCCAGATCGTGCTGCATGAATCTGGTGAGATCGCGATCGTGTACGAGACGGTGAGCACCTTTGCGGACACGGACGCCACGGTGGGCATCGAGGGGGTCGGCGGCGAGTTCGGGCTCGCGCGCGAGGCTTCTTCGATTGTCGCCGGGCTCGGGCTCATCTTCGCGGAGTCGCCCGGGGTGTCCTCGTGCGGTGACTGTGCGTGGCGCATCGCGGGGTGTGGGGCGGACTACACCGGCGACGACGCGATCGACGGCGACGACGTCATCGCGTTCTTCGCCGACTGGGACGGGGGCATCGCGTGCGCCGACGTGGACCAGTCCGACTCCGTGGATGGTGACGACGTCATCGCGTTTTTCATTGATTGGGACGCCGGCGGCTGCTGAACGCCTTGCGGCCAGAAAATCCACCCGACCACCCAACGCCAACCCCGGCCCGCGCATAAGAGGTAGTGCGGGCGGTGTCGCCATCGCATGTTCGGGCCTTGGTGGGAGGTGTCGCCAGGATGGACTACCGAGAAAGCAGCGACGAAACGCTCATGGAAGCCACTCGGGCCGGGTCCCACGCGGCGATGGAAGTGCTGGTCCGCCGGTTCGCGGCGAGGCTTCTGACGTTCCTGATGCGGCTTACCGGCCGCCTGCACGTGGCGGAGGACCTCTTCCAAGAGACCTTCGGCGCGGTCTGGGCCAAACGCGAAACCTACCACGTCGGGCGGGCGTTCAAGCCGTGGCTCTACGCCATCGCGGTGAACAAGCACAGGGAGCGAGGGAGACGCAAGGCTCCCGTGCGAGAGCACAGTGGGATCCCGGTTGCTGAACCTGGCGAGGAGATCCCCGAAGCTCACGATCGGTTTGCGGAGGCTCGGGTTGCGCTCGCGAAGCTCGGCGACCGGCAGCGCGAGGTTGTGGTGCTCCATCTCTACGGTGGGTTGAGCTACGCACAGATCGGGGAGTGCCTCGGTGTCGGCGAGACCACGGCGCGGGGGTACATGTTCCAGGCACTCGGCGTCCTGAGGCGGGAGATGCAGGTGGACGCGGTGAAGGAGGAGGCGCGGTGATGAAGAACGAACGCGACAACGACGAGATCGACGCGACCGCGGACGCGCTGGTGTTCGGTCTGCTTTCCGAGGACGACGCCGCGAAGGCCCGGGCTCGGGCCGCGTCTGATCCGGCCATGCGGGCGGCGATCGCCCGCGCCAAGGCCAGACGCGAGACGTTGCTGGGTCTTCCGGGCGCAGAGCCTTCCAGCGAACTGATCGCCGCGGCGATGCAAGCCCGCGAATCGGGGGCGGTGCGGGTTGAGCGGTGGCACCGTCGCCGCGTCCTGTTCGCGGGCTCGCTCGGTGGGATGATCGCGGCGGCCGCGCTGGCGATTGTGGCCATCCAGATGTGGGTCGCCTCATGGACCCCGCCGGGCCTCGCGGTCCAACTCGTCGCGCAGAGCGAAGTGAACGCGGGGTCTCGTGGCTCGCTGCGCGTTGTCGTCGAATCGATCGCCGGCCAGAAGCCTCTCACGGGGCGAGATGTATCCCTCCTCCTGCGCAAGAGCAATGGCGCGACCACCACGCTCGCGGCATTCACGACTGATGCGAACGGCACCGCCTCGCCGTCGTTCATGTACCCCGATTGGGAACCGGGCAACTACACGCTCTCCGTCGAGGTCGACGGTTACACGCACCTCGAGCGCACGGTCGCGCTCAAGCGCGAGCGGCGGGTGATGCTCTCGACCGACAAGCCCCAGTATCAGCCGGGGCAGACGATTCACCTCCGGACGTTGGCGTTGACGCGCGGCAGCGGCCTCCCCGCCGTCGCGGAGACCGCGACGTTCACGATCGTCGATCCCGGCGGAAACACGATTTTCAGGAAGTCGGGGAAGACCAGCGCGTTCGGCATCGCCTCGGCCGATTGCGAGTTGGCCACCGAGATCCGCGAGGGGCCCTACACCATCCGCGCGGAGATCGGGACCACCGTCTCCACCAGGACGGTGGAGGTCAAGCGGTACGTGCTCCCGAAGTTCAAGGTCGCGGTCGAGCTCGACGGGGCGTATTACACGCCCGGTGCGAAGATCAAGGGCCGTGTCGACGCAAGGTACTTCTTCGGGAAGCCGGTTCACGGGAGCGCGGAGGTTGCGGTGCGCCCGATCGGGCTCTCGACCGACGAGATCCGCCCGCCGACGGTGAAGCTCGACGCGGACGGCCGTGGCGAGTTTGAGGTGACGCTGCCGCGCAAGCTGTTCGGTCGCGAGCAGGACTCCGGCGATGCGAGGGTGGAAGTCGTGGTGAAGGTTCGGGACACGGCGGGCCAGGAGATCACGCGAGTGGTGTCGCGCGTCGTCACGGCGAAGAGTCTGCGGATGGAGGTTGTCCCGGAGTGCGCGACGCTGGTGGTCGGCGTGCCGCAGAACATCCATGTGTTCGTCACGACGCCCGACGGCACCCCGGTTGCGGCGGACGTGGGCATCGGCAACGGCAAGGGAATCCGCGCGTCGGACAAGGGGCTCGCGACGATCGAGTGGACACCGGGGAGCGAGACCGAGACGCTGGATGTGTGGGCAAAGGCCGGGAAGAGCGAGGTTCGCCGGAAGGTCTCGGTGAACTCCGTGCGTCAGGGCTTCGTGCTCCGCACGGATGCGGGCTCGTACGACGCCGGCGGGTCGATG
>JBIKMF010000063.1:0-14011 GCA_044359425.1 Phycisphaerales bacterium | reverse complement strand
GGGCCCAACGGCGGCGGGAACGTGGGCGGCGAGTTCGCCTATCGCAGCAACATCACGACGGGCCCTGCGGCGGGGTTGAACCACGGGATCAGCTCGGCGGGGTTTGGGATCTTTGGGCCTGGGGACCGCTTCCCTGGTCCCGACCTTGATCCGCCCGCCAACCCGAACGGGATGAACTACGGCATCGTTTCTGCCGGGGACAACATTGCCACCGGCAACGCCGCGGTCACGGGGGGTTTCCCCCTGATCAAGAACGAGGTGCTGTTCACGTTCACCTGCCCGAACGGGTTTGACGCCAGCCGGATCACCGAGGCGTACTTCCAGTACGGCACGGCCCTTGATGAGGGTGGCTTTCAGGTGCCCACCCCGGGCGCGGCGGCCCTGATGGGTCTGGGCATGGCGATCACGGCTGGGCGTCGTCGCCGCTGAGTGATCGAAGCTGAGTGAAGTTCAGGACGCCGGGCGACGAGCCCGGCGTTCTGTCTTTTGGAACTGGGGAAGAGGCCGCCGGAGGGGTTTGGGAGACCCTACCATCGCTCCTCTATGCCGACGATCACGATCAATGGACGCAAGTGCGAGTTCAAGCCCGGGCAGATGATTCTGCAGGTCGCCAACGACAACGGGGTGGAGATCCCGCAGTACTGCTACCACGACGGGCTGAGCGTTGTGGCCTCGTGCCGCATCTGCCTGGCGGAGATTCATGCACCCGACCCCAAGACGGGCCAGATCGTGCCGTTCATGGGCGGGAAGCTGATGCCCACGTGCCAGACGCCGGCCTCCGACGGCATGGTGATCTACGCCGACTCCCCCAAGGCGGTCGCGAACCAGAAGGCCGTGATGGAGTTCCTGCTGATCAACCACCCGCTCGATTGCCCGGTGTGCGATCAGTCCGGCGAGTGCTTCCTGCAGGACTACTCCTACGCGTACGGGCGCGGGGTCTCGCGTTTCGAGGACCAGAAG
The DNA here is from genome assembly GCA_044359425.1 of Phycisphaerales bacterium. Classification (GTDB taxonomy): domain Bacteria; phylum Planctomycetota; class Phycisphaerae; order Phycisphaerales; family UBA1924; genus JBEIUO01. Next base: position 13,051 of record JBIKMF010000063.1, on the reverse strand, counting down.
GTCAAGCAGCCGAAGAAGGACCTCGGGCCGCACGTGTACCTGTACTCCGACCGCTGCATCATGTGCACGCGCTGCGTGCGGTTTACGCGTGAAGTCTCCGGCACGTCCGAGCTTTTGGTGCAGGGCCGGGGCAACAAGGAAGAGATCGACGTCTTCCCGGGCGTGGCCCTGGACAACGAGCTGGCGAGCAACGTGATCGACCTGTGCCCGGTGGGTGCGCTGCTGGACAAGGACTTCCTCTTCGCCCAGCGCGTCTGGTTCCTGAAGGAAACCCCGTCGATCGACGGCCTGACCGCGAGCGGCGACAACATCCGCATCGACCACAACGAGGGCAAGGTCTACCGCGTGAAGCCCCGGACCAACCCGAAGGTGAACCGCTGGTGGATCACCGACGAGGTGCGGTACGGCTGGAAGTTCGTCCACAGCGACGCTCGCCTCGCGTCCCCGACGCGCAAGCAGTTCGGCACGACGGTCGAGTGCGACCAGGCTCGCGCGTACGACGAGGCCCTCGCGGGCATCCGCGCCAAGGGCGGTCGCCTCGCGGCGGTCATCAGCCCGATGCTCAGCTGCGAGGACGCGTTCCTGCTCGCCAAGGCCGCGCGGATGCTGGATCCCCAGGCCGTGCTCGCGGTCGGCCCCGTTCCGGTTCACGGGCAGGACAAGATTTACCCCGCCGGCGCCAAGGAAGAAGACCCCAAGGCCTTCAAGGTCTACGCGGAGAAGGCACCCAACGCCCGTGGCGTGCGTCGCGTGCTCGCGGCATTCGGCGGCGACGTGGTCGAGTTTGATGCCCTGCTGACCCGGTTGGGTCGCGGGAGCGGCCGCTCGGACGTGGGCTCGGTCATCGTCACGGGCAACTACCCGTCGTCGTGGGTCACCGCGGAGTTCGAGGCGACCCTCAACGGCAAGTTCACCGTCGCGATCGACACGCTGCGCTCCTCGCTCAGCGAGCGGGCGGATGTGGTGATCCCGTCGTGCACGTGGGTCGAGAAGTCCGGCACGTTCGAGAACGCCAAGGGAATGCTGCAGGCGTTCGAGCAGGCGATCCCGCCGGTCGGCCACGCGAAGAGCGAGGGTCAGATCGCGCTGGACGTGATGGCCGTGCTCGGTGGCGAGCCAGTTGTGGTCGATGCCGCGAGAACCGTGGTGGTGACCTCGACGTTGGGGCAGGTGGCGGCGGGCGCGGAGGTGATGGCGGCGCGTGGCCGGATGTTCAACGCGGCCAACTGCCGCGCCGACATGGCGGCGTTCAGCCCGGCGTTGCACGCGTTCGCGACGCAGGTGAGCATGCCGCCGGCGGAGATGCCCGCGGCGGGCGCGATGCAGGTGGTTGAGCTGTGAACTTCGACAGCCTTCTGATGTGGGGCATCGGGGGCTTGGTGGTGGTGGTCGGGATCCCGTTCACGCTCTGGTGGTGGAAAGTGGCCGACAAGTGGGCCGACGCGGAGCACAAGCGGTTCAAGGTGAATGTGGATCAACGCGAGCGCGTGGTGGTTCGAAAGCCCGAAGACACACCCTGAGTTTCGGGTCGAAGCGGCGTGACCCGTGGGCTTTGGCCGCTCAATGACCGCCGAGGTACGCCTTCCGCACTTCGTCGCTCGCGGCGAGGTCCGAGGCTTTCCCTTCCATCGCGATCTTGCCGACCTCGAGGACGTACGCGCGGTGGGCGACGTTGAGGGCCATGTGGGCGTTCTGCTCGACGAGCAGGATGGTGGTGCCGGTCTTGTTGATCTCGCGGATGATCTGGAAGATGACCTTCACGATCTGGGGCGCGAGGCCGAGGCTGGGTTCGTCGAGGAGGAGCAGGCGCGGGCGGGCGAGGAGGGCGCGGGCCATGGCGAGCATCTGCTGCTCGCCGCCGCTGAGCGTGCCGGCCATCTGGTTGATGCGTTCGCGGAGGCGCGGGAAGAGGTCGAGGGAGCGTTCGCGGTCCTTGGCGATGCCGTCCTTGTCGTTGCGGGTGAACGCGCCGAGCTCGATGTTCTCGGAGACGGTCATGTTCGGGAAGATGCCCCGGCCCTCGGGGGACTGCACGATGCCCAGCCGCACGATCTCGTGGGGCGGGACGGACGTGATGCTCTTGCCCTCGAAGAGGATGTCGCCGGTGCCGGGACGCACCAGGCCCGAGACGGCCCGCAGGGTGGTGGTCTTGCCCGCGCCGTTGCTGCCGATCAGCGTCACGATCTCGCCCGCGTTGACGGTCAACGAAACATCGTGCAGCGCCCGGATGGCTCCGTACGAGACGGCGATGTTTTTGAGTTCAAGCATGGGGAGGCACTAGGTACTAGGGAATGGGCAATGGGCAATGGGCAATGGGCAATGGGCATTAGGCATTAGGCATTAGGCATTAGGCATTAGGCATTAGGCATTAGGCATTAGGCATTAGGCAATGGGCAGTGGGCAGTGGGCAGTGGGCAATGGGCAGTGGGCAGTGGGTCGTGGGTCGTGAGTCTGGCTTTTCGTTTTACTCGGCCCCCAGGTAGGCCTCGATGACTTTCGGGTTGGCTTGGACTTCCTTGGGCGTGCCTTCGGCGATGATTTGGCCGTAGTCGAGGACCGTGATGCGTTCGCAGACGTCCATCACCAGGCCCATGTCGTGTTCGATGAGCAGGATGGTCACGTCGAACTCGCGGCGGACGCGGCGGATCAGCTCGCGGAGCGCGCGTTTCTCTGACGTGTTCATACCTGCCGCGGGTTCGTCGAGGAGCAGGACCTTCGGGCCGGTGGCGAGGGCGCGGGCGATCTCGAGCTTGCGCTGGTCGCCGTAGGGAAGGGAGCTGGAGATCTCGTCCTCTCGGTCGAGGAGGTCGAAGACCGCGAGGAGTTCGCGGGCGCGGATCGACATCGCGCGTTCTTCGCCGACTGCGTAGGGAGATCTCATCACCGTGCCGAGCATGCTCTGCGAGGAGCGCACGTGGAAGGCGAGCTTCACGTTGTCGAGCACGGAGAGCTGGCCGAAGAGGCGGATGTTCTGGAACGTGCGGGACATGCCGGCCGCCGCGATGTCGCAGGGGCGTGCGCCCGTGAGGGTGGTGCCCGCGAGGACGACCGCGCCGGTGTCGGGCTTGTACACGCCGGTGAGCAGGTTGAAGACGGTGGTCTTGCCCGCGCCGTTGGGGCCGATGAGGCCCTTGAGGTCGCCCTGGTCGAGACGGAGCGAGAAGTTCTGGACGGCCTTGAGGCCGCCGAAGCTCTTGCTCACTTCACGGACTTCGAGGATGGGGGTGGGCGAGGCGGTCACGCCTTTTTCCCTCCCTTGCGGCCCAGCAGCCAGCTCCACGCCGCGCGGTCCCAGACTTCGTTGACGCCGAAGAGGCCCTTGGGGCGGAAGATCATCATGAGGATGAGCGCGAGGGCGTAGACGATGAGGCGGTACTCGGCGATGCCGCGGAGCCATTCGGGGAGCAGGGTGACGACGACCGCGGCGATCACGGCGCCCGAGATGCTTCCCAGGCCGCCGAGCACGACCATGATGATGATGTCGAAGCTCTTCTGGAACCCGGCGGTTTCGGCGGAGAGACCGACGCCCAGGGTGTGGGCGGTGAGGGCGCCGGCGATGCCCGCGAAGAACGCGGCGATGACGAAGGCGAGGACCTTGTACCGGGTGGTGTTGACGCCCATGGCCTCGGCGGCGATCTCGTCCTCGCGGATGGAGAGCAGGGCCCGGCCGAAGGTGCTCCGCTTGATGCGGAAGGCGGTGATGAGCATCACCGTGACGAAGGCGTACACCCAGAAGAGGCTGTTGTACGAGGGGATGTTGGTGAAGCCCAGTGCGCCGCCGACGCGGGGCGCGATCTTCCACCACGGGGCATCCGCGACGGCGACGTAGTACTTCTCGGTCGCCCCCGTGACCTCGTTCACGCGGTCGAGCGCGAAGGCCACGACCTTCTCAACGCCCTCGGGCGCGGGCTTGTCGGGGTACAGGGTGGCCCACGGGATCTTCTCGGGACGGAGCAACTGCCCCGTCTGCTGCACGAGCACGCGGACGATCTCGCCGAAACCCAGCGTCACGATGGCGAGGTAGTCCCCGCGCAGGCGCAGGCTCGGCAGCCCCACCGCGATCCCCATTACCGCCGCCGCGAGGCCGCCCGCGAGGATCGCCATCAGGAACAAGCCGTCGCCCGCGGCGAAGATCGGCAGGCCCGAGAGGTCTCCCTTCATCGTGCTCATGGCGCCGCCGTTCACGGCGGATGAGGCCCACATCTTGATTGAGCCGTAGTACGACACCATGCCCGAGACGTAGCCGCCGATCGCGAGGAAGCCGGCGTGGCCCATCGAGAACTGGCCGGTGAAGCCGTTCACGATGTTGAGCGAGACCGCGAGGATGATCGCGATGCCGATGTCCAGCAGGAGCTTCGCCGGGTACGGGGCGATGTTCGGCTTCACGTGGGCCTGCAGCAGGTACGCGATGATCAGGCCGATCACGACCGGCGCGAGGCTCTTGAGCGCGGCCATGAAGAAGCCCGGCTTGGAGTTGCCGGCGAGCAGGCAGAGGTTGTCGCGACCGCGATCCGACACGCTGGAGGACCTTTCGTCAGACTTTCTCGACCATCGCCTTGCCCAGGATGCCGCCCGGGCGGAAGAGCAGGACCAGGATCAACAGGCCGAACACGTACACGTCCGTCAGGCTCGCGCTGCCGTACGCCGCGCCGAACATCTCGAGCAGCCCGATCGCCAGCCCGCCGAGCATTGCGCCGCGGACGTTGCCGATCCCCCCCACCACCGCGGCGACGAAGGCCTTCAGGCCCAGCAGGACCCACATGGTGTCCGCGGGCTGCTTGATCTGCGAGTACTTGATCGCCCAAAGGAAGCCGCCCGCCGCGGCGAGGGAGCTGCCGAGGACGAACGTGAAGCTGATGACGCGGTCGACGGGGATGCCCATGAGCGCGGCGGTGGTGGTGTTGTGGCTCACGGCCCGCATCGCCCGGCCGAGCTTGGTGTGGAAGATCAGCCATTCGAGGCCGACCATGAGCACGAGGGCGGTGGCGAGGCCTGCAAGATCGAGGACCGTGAAGTTCACGCGGCCGATGGAGAGCAGGGTGGAGTCGGGGAGCAGGGTGGGGATGGAGCGGGGCTTGGTGCCGAAGGCCCACTCGAGCTGGCCGGTGTTCTGCATGAACAGCGACACACCGATGGCGGTGATGAGCACGTTCAGGCGGGGGGCCTTGCGGAGGGGCTTGTACGCCAACCGCTCGACCGTGAACCCGACGAACCCGCAGAGGGCCATCGCCCCGATCAGCACGAGCAGTCCCATCCACCAGGGCGCGGACTGTGTACCGCCGTTGGTCAGTTTGTCCGCGATCAGGAGGCTGCCCCACGCCCCGAGGACCACCACGTCGCTGTGCGCGAAGTTGATGAACTTCAGGATGCCGTAGACCATCGTGTACCCGAGCGCCACGAGGGCGTACAGGCTACCGATGGCGACGCCATCCTTCAGTGTTTGGAGAAACTGGTCCATGTTCGCGTGGTCGCCTGCTCCGGTGGCTGCGTTACTCCGGGGCGATCGACGAACGGAACTTCCACGCGCCGTCCTTCCGCTCCACAATGACGACCGGCTTCACCGCGTCGCGGTCTTCGTTGATCGTGATCGAGCCGGTCACGCCCTTGAAGTCCTTGGTGGCGGCGATGGCGTCGCGAAGGTCGGGGCCCTTGAGGCTCTTCGTGCGACCCATGGCGTCGAAGAGGATCTTCGCGGCGTCGTAGCCGAGGGCCGCGAGGCCGTCGGGGATGCCGCCGAACTCCTTCTGGTACTTCCCGACGAACGCGGTGATCTCGGGGGAGGCCTGGTCGGGGGCGTAGTGGTTCGAGTAGAAGCACCCTTCGATCGCGGTCTTCGCGTTCTTGCCGAGTTCCTCGCTGTCCCAGCCGTCGCCGCCGACGAGCGGGACCTTCAGGTCAAGCTTGCGGGCCTGCATCGCGATGTTCGCGACGTCGCTGTAGTAGCCGGGGATGAAGATCGCCTCGGGCGAGTCGCCGCGGATCCGCGTGAGCTGCGCGGAGAAGTCCGCCGCGCCCTTGGTGTACGCCTGCTCGCTGACGATGGTGCCGCCCGCGGCGACGAACGCCTTGCCGAACTCGTCCTTCAGGCCCACGGAGTACGCGGAGGCCTGGTCGAAGAGGATCGCGACCTTCTTGAGCTTCAGTTCCTTGGAGACGAACGTCGCTGCGGCCTTGCCCTGGAAGGGGTCGATGAAGCAGACGCGGAAGATCATGTCGCCGACCTTGGTCACGTCGGGGTTCGTGCTGCTGGGGGTGATCATCGGAACGCCGTAGGCCTGGCAGACCGGCGCACCCTGAAGGCTGACGCTCGAGGCCACCTCGCCCAGCACTGCGGTCACTTCGTCCTTGGTCACGAGCTTGGTCACCACGGTGCCGGCCTTCTCGGGCTTGCCTTCGGTGTCCTCGGAGATCAGCCGGATTTTGTGCTTCTTGCCGTTCACCATCACGCCGCCGGCGGCGTTGGCCTCCTGGACGGCGAGCTTGATCCCGTTGTCCGTCGACTTCCCGAAAGTGGCCTCGGAACCCGTCAGCGAGCCGTAGTGGCCGATGACGATTTCCTCGCCGCTCGCCGCTGTCGCGCCGCCCGCGGGGGCCGCGTCCGTACCGCCAGCCGGCGCACCCGCGGTGCCGTCCTTCGGGGCCGTCGTCGAGCCCGTGCCCGCGGCCGGCGTCTCGGTCTTCTTCTCGCAACCGCTCAGCCCGATCGCCATCGTCGCGACGGCGGCGAGCATCCCGAGTTTCAGAGCCTGAACGAGGTGTGATCCGAGCATGGGCGTTCCTTTCGTAACCGCGGCCGCCAGCGGCCGCGCGTGGGCACAGAGATCCCTTCCGCGGGGGGCGTTAGGTTACCCGCTCGCCGCGGCAAGGTCGAACGTCCGCATGATACTCGTTCGCCCCCCGTCGCGCACGCCTTCCCGCGTCTTGCCCCCTCACAGGCTCCGTACTCGCCGGCTCAATGGCAAAGCGGCCGCGCCGGTTCCCCGTCGCGGCCGCTCGATGCCCTCTCGCACCCGTTCGTTATGGATTGATCCCAAGCCAGCGCGTCACCATCCGCACGCCGAGGGCCCGGCGCTCCTGACGGGCGAGCGTTCCGTCGCCGTCGGCATCACCCGCGGCGAGGGCGGCGGCCTTGATCTCTTCGCCCCGCTCCATCGCCCGCTGGCGGAGGGCCGCCCGCTCGGTGTCGCTCAGAGCGCCGTCCTTGTCGGCGTCGAAGTTCTGCATGATGCCCCGTCGAACGGTGATGAAGATCTCACCGGCGAGCACGCGGGCCTTTGCGCGGTCGGCCTCGGTGAGCAGCGGAGCGATGCCCGCCGCGCCGAGGCGCTTGAGCCGTTCGCCGTCGCCCAGACCCGCACTGGCGGCGGCCTTGATCTCGTCGTCGCTCAACCGCCCGTCGCCGTCGGTGTCTGCCGCGGTCCGCATCGCGGCGACGCGACCACGGACGCCCTCGCGGATGGCCTCACGTTCCGCTGGCGCGATGGTGCCGTCGAGATCGGTGTCGAAGCGAACGAGTGCGGCGGCCTTGATGCGACCAGCCACCTCGCGGAGCTTCGCCTTCGCCGCGGTGCGTTCGGCTTCGTCGAGCGCACCGTCGCCGTTCGTATCCGCGCGCTCCATCGCGCGCTCGCCGAGCATGGCGCCGAGTTGGTCGAACATCTCGCGGGCCTGGTGGCGGGCGTCGGCGGGGAGGAGGCCCTCGCCCTCGACGTACAACTCACCGAGGAACATCGCGGCGCGACGGCCCTCGGCCTGCGCGTTCATCGCGCGACCAGCGCCGACGGCGCACAATCCAGCGAGTGAGAGACCGACGATTCCGAGCACCAGCGCCTTGCGACCGCGTTTCATGATCCGATCCTCCGTTGCCCCGGTGTCGCCCACGCGCGATCGGAGCACGAGTCTGTGCCCGCGCCCCGCGGCACAGTTACGGGGAAGGTGATTCCGACGCCGGCGGCGCGACGAGGAAGTTCGAACGCATCCGCGCAAAGAACCCGCGCCAGCGCTGGGCCTTCTCGGCCGGCAGCGATTCGGCGATTTCCGACTCCATCAGGTCCAGCTCGGCCGCGAGGCGCGGGTAGTTCTCGCGTCGGATGGCGTTGATGGCTTCGAAACGGCGCTGGAAGATCCCCGCGACGCGGGCACGCTGCTCGCGATCGAGGGAGAGCACGCGGGCGGTGCGCGAGGTGGCCCGCTCGGGCCAGTCGGCCTGTGTGCGGACCCAGTGCTTCACGAGCCCGATCCCGGCGACCACGGTCACGGAAGAACCCAGCACCACGCCGAGCACCAGGACCCCGAGGTATTTCATAAACGACGACCGGCGCGCGGGCGGCGGGGTCATCGGAGCGGCGGCGGCGGTGCTCATACGCCCTCCCCGCTTACCGAGGCCATGACGGGACCGAAGGGATCCGAGACCGCGTCGTACGCGAGAAACGCCAGCACGGCGGCCGCGGCGATAAGGCCAACCCACACCGCGGCCTCTGCGCGACGTGCAGCGGGCGAGCGGCGCGCGCGAAGCTCGGCGAGCACGCTCGCTCGAACATCCACCACGGGGGCACTGCCCGCGCTCGGAAGTTCGAACTCGTTTCGCGGGTTGCTCATGACGTGGGCTCCTTCTCCATCAACTCTCGAAGTCTGTTGCGGGCGCGGTGCAGCCGCAGCTTCGCGGCCAGCGCGTTGGTCCCGCTCAGGGTGGCGATCTCGCCGATGCTGAGCCCGTGCGCGTAGGCCAGCACGAGCACGAGCCGGTCCTTCGCGGGCATTGTGTCGACCAGTGCCCACAGCTTTGTCGCTCGTTCATCCGTCTCGCCCGACTCCGCGATCGCACGCTGCTGCTCGCGCGCGAACGCTGCGTCGCGGCGGCCGCGACGGTCGCGGTCACGCATCCGCCGGTAGCACACGCGCGTCGCGATCCCGCACAACCACGTGGAGAGCGCGGCCCCACCCCGGAAAGACGCGAGGGACAGGTAGGCCTCGACGAAGGTGTCGTGCACGACCTCCTCCACCACGCCCGCGCCCCGCAGGAGCGGCCAGACGTGCGCCGCCACCCGCTGCTGATGGCGCGCCACGATGCGCGCAAAGGCATCGCCGTCGCCCTGGAGGGCGCGGTCAAGGTCGGCACGATCGGTCTCGGCGGGGACCGGGTTGGGCGCAGCATCGGCCATCAGTGCCCCCAGCACCGCAAACCACGAGCCGAACATGGGCCATGCACCCGTCACACCGGTTTGTTCCCGCGAACACCCCACCGGTTACCGCCTTTCACCCGCGGAACCGGGCCGGTCGGCAGCTTTCGAGAGGTTCTCGGCCGCTTCCCGGTGTCGGTCGGACAGCCAACGGGCGTTCAGGTCAACATACGCACGGGCCGCCGCGACCGCGATCCGGGCGTCATCCCCCCGCTTGAGCAGTTGCAACTGGGTCGCCCGGGTCATCATCGCCTCCGCCAGTTGCGGGATCTCGTTCGCCTGGCCCCGCCGACGCAGCAGCTCGACCCGTTCGTTTGTCAACGCCAGCTGCGCTTCCACGTCGCCCAAGTCGCGGAACACCGCGTCGGCGTAGACGTAGCCGTACCCCAGCACGCCGTCCCCGCGACGATCCCCCGACGCCCACGATCCGTTGATCCCCAGCATCGTGTGCGTGCCCGCGGCGGTCACGTCGTGGGCCGCGAGTTCGAGGGCCGCGAGTTTCATGCGGATGTCGGTTGCCTCGCCGCTCCACTTCCCCTGCAGCTTCTCGAACCCCGCCAACACCTCGGTGTACACCCGGCGGGCCTCGTCACGCTCGCCCAGCCGATCGAGCACCGACGCCTGACCACGGCGCGCGTTGAGCGTCTGCATCGTCACCGGCCCGAAGTACCGCGTGTAGACCGCAACGACCCTTGACAACGCTTCCTCCACGTCCCGTCGCGGCGGGTTCGAGTGCTCGAGCGCACGCCCGAAGAACTCCTCGATGGTCGCGAGCCGGATGTCCCCCGCCGGGATCACCGCCCGCGCCTTCTCCACCGCTCTGTTCAGGTGCGCCTCCCCGGCTTCGATCCGGCCCGTGAGCGCGAGCAGCATCCCCGTGTAGGCGCGATGCACCAGCAGCACCGGATCATCCGCCCTCCCCGCTTCCTCCGCGAGCGCGAGCCGCTCCTCCAGCACGTTGGTCGCGAGCCCCGCATCGCCCCGGATCGTGCAGAGGTTGTTGGCGAGCATGCGCTGCGCCCTCAGCGTCCGCGGATCAAACATCCCGTAGTTGCGATCGCACGATTCCATCGCCAGCTTGTAGAACTTCGTGGACTCCGGGGCGGGCCCCGCGTAATCGCAGAACTCCGCGAGCCGAAGACATGCGCGGATCGTGTCGGCGTGGTCCGGGCCCAGCAGCTCCAGCCGCGTCTGCGCCGCGAACTCCATCAGCGGCCGCGCTTCGTCGTACTCCTCGATCCGCACGAGCGTCCAGCCGATGAACTCGCTCAACTCCGCGCGGATGAGCGCATCGTCCGCGAACGCCTCGTCCATCCGCTCCGCGGCGCGGATCAGCACGTCCCGCGCCGTCGCCGCGTTCCCTTCAAACCCCGCGAACGGCCACGGGCTCTGCGACCACTCCGCCCACGGGTCCACGTCGTTTGACCTGATCGCCTCCGTCAGATCTTCCGGCAGGAAGGGATTCACCGACGACAACGCGCCCAGCATGAACGCCGCGGCCTTCGCGCGCCGGGCCGACTCGTCCAGCGCCCGCTGCTTCGCCTCCTGCGCCTTTGTCGCCTCCTGCCCCGCCCGCACCGCGAACGCCGCGCTCACGCCCGTCGCCACCACCAGCGCCGCAACCGCGACCGCGCCTCCCGTCACCAGCGCGCGGTTTCGCCGGGTGAACAGCCGCATCTGGTACATCACACTCGGCGGCCTGGCCTCCACGGGCTCGCGGGACAGATACCGCTCGATGTCCCGCGCGAAGTCACCGACCGACTGGTACCTGCGCGCCGGGTCTTTCTCGAGCGCCTTGAGGATCACCGTCTCCAAGTCTCCACGCAACTGCGCGACCACCGCCCCCGGCCGCTCCGGCGGCACGTCCCTGATGATCCGCGCGGCCTCGGCGAAGCCCTCGCGACTCAGGTCGTGCGGCGTCCGCCCGCACAACAGCTCGTAGAGCACCACGCCCAGGCAGTACACATCGCTTCTCGTCTCGATCAGCGACGGCCGCCCCTCGCAGTGCTCCGGGCTCATGTAGGCGAGCGTCCCCATGATCTGCCCCGCGTCCGTCCTCAGCGTCGCCGAGCGATCATCCCCGAGCACCCGTGCGAGCCCGAAGTCGATCACCTTCACCCCGCCCGCCTCGTCCACCAGGATGTTGCCCGGCTTCAGATCTCGGTGAATCACACCGCGCTGGTGCGCGTGCGCCACGCCCGCGCACACGTCGAGGAACAGCCGCAGGCGCGCAACCAGGTCCAGCTTCGCCTCCGTCGCGTGCTCGCTCACCGTTCGCGCACCGGGCACCAGCTCCATCGCGAAGTACGGGATGCTGACGCCGTCGGCCTCGTGTACTCCCGCCTGGTACACCTGCGCGATCGCCGAGTGCCGGAGCGCGCCGAGCACGTGCGCCTCGGCCTCGAACCGCCGCATCGCCCCGCGCGTCGCCGCGCCCGACCGTAGTACCTTGAGCGCCACCCGCCGCTGCGGCTGGCTCTGCTCCGCCTCGTACACGGTGCCGGTTCCGCCCGCACCGAGCAGCTTCACGATGCGAAACGGCCCGATGGTCGACGGCGCCCCCGCCTCCTTTGAGTTCAGCGGCGGCTCGAGAAACCCGGCCGACTGCTCGTGCTGCCCCAGCAGCTTCATCACCTGCTCGGCGACGGCCCCGTCGCCGTCGCTCATCCGCTCCACGAGGCTCGCGCGTTCACTCTCGGGCGACTCGATCGCCGCGACAAAGATCTCCTCCACCTTCTGGAAGAACTCGCGATCCACCGTTCAACCCCCCTTGAGCCGCTCGCGAAGCCACGCCCGCGCAAAGGCCCAGTCTCGCTCGGCCGTGCGCAACGGGATCTCGAGCAGCTTGGCCGCGTGCTCCACTTCAAGGCCCCCGAAGAACCGCAGTTCGATCAGCCTCGCTTTGCGTTCATCGAGGGCCGCGAGTGCGGTCAGTGCCTCGTCGAGCGCCACGAGGTCCACCTCCCCGCGGTCAAAGGCCTCGACCGCGTCCACCACGCTCACCTGGGCCGCGCCACCACCACGCTTGACCGCCTTCTTCCCCCGGGCATGATCCACCAGCACCCGCCGCATCACCCCCGCCGCGACCGAGATGAACTGCACCCGCCCCTCCCAGCCCGCGCTCCGCTGCCCCGCGAGGCGCATGTACGCCTCGTGAACGAGCGCGGTGGGCTGGAGGGTGTGCCCCCTGCCCTCCTGCATGAGGAGCGACGCCGCGACCCGCCGCAAGTCCTCGTACACCAGGGGCAGCAGTTCCCCGGCCGCGTTCGCGCGTCCGGCGGACATCTGCTCCAGCAGACCCGTGACCTGCTCCTCGATGTTGCCCGGCGGACCCTGCATACCCCCAGCGTACCACGCCCGGGAAGCCCCCGAACGTGCGATAACCCACCCGTGGCGCACCTGTACCGGCACCCGCCGCCCCACGCCCTGCGTACAGACACCGGGCCACTTGCCCCCTCCCCCTCGCGGTGTATCAGTAAGGAAAGCCCATGCCCTCCCCGCGCGCCATCCCCCTCCTCCCCCTCCTCCCCGTCCTCCTCCTCGCCGCGCCGGCACTCGCCGTCGGGCCCTCCACGCAACTGCTGAGCAACCCCTCCGTCGTGCAGATGCGTGCCGACGACTCCGAACTCGCCGCGACCGCCACCGGCTCGATCGTTCACAAGCTCATCGACACTTCCGGCAACGGCTGGCTCTGCGTCCTCACCGCGGACCACGTTGCACAGGCCGGCTACACCCGCATCGGCTTCGGCAACGGCAACCCCCCCGCCGCCTCACTCGGCGGACCCTCCTCCCTCGTCTTCAGTGCCTCCCAGACCGGTGCCGACCTCGCCCTCATCGGGGTCCCCTACGGCCCCGCCGATTCCTTCTTCGAC
>JBIKMF010000390.1:0-3853 GCA_044359425.1 Phycisphaerales bacterium | reverse complement strand
CGCGAAGAGGCCGGCGCGGGGAGCAGAGCGTACGCCGGTGACGCGGGAAAGCGAGACGGGCACGCCGTCGTCGGCGAGTGCGCCGAGCACGGCGAATCCCGCTGCTTCTCGGGCCTCGACGGGGATTGCGAAGTGGTCGGTGGTGACGACCTGCGCGCGGGGGAGTGACTCGCGGAGGCGTTTGACGAGGTACGCGTTCTTCGCGCCGCCGCCGGCGAGGACGAGTGTTTGGGCTTTGGCGCAGGCTTTGGCGATTGCCGCGGCGATCGCGGCGACGGCGGTGGCGGCGCAGTCGGGGCCGCTGAGGGGGCCGCCTTCGTTCGCGAGCCACGCGTGCAGTTCGTCGCCGGAGCCGAGGGAGCGGCCCGATGTGCCCTGGGCCTGGAGGAGGCGGAGAAGCGTCGTCCAGCCTTTGGGCTTGGGAGCGCCCGCGCTGGCCGCGGCGCCGTTGTTGTCGAAGGGGGCGTTGAGTTTGCGGCGGGCGATCTCGTCGAGGAGGAGGTTGCAGACGCAGACGTCTTTGCCGCGGACCGCGCGAGCGCCGGCCGCTGAGCGGCGTGCCGCGGCGGGGAGGAGGGTGACGTTGCAGAAGCCGCCGAGGTTGATGATGGCGCGGCGGTCGGGGCCGGCGAAGAGGATGTAGTCGGCGAGTGGTGTGAGGGGCGCGCCCTGGCCGTTGGCGGCGAGGTCCGCGGCGCGAAGGTCGCAGACGACGCGGGTGCGGAGCGCCGCGGCCATGGGGGCTGGCTGCATGAGTTGCCAGCTCAGCGGGGGCTTGTGGTACACGGTTTGGCCGTGGACGCAGATCAGGTCGGGGCGTTTGCGTCCGCAGAGTTGCTTGATGACGTCGGCGTGGCGGAGCGCGAAGTCGCGGGTGATGGCGGTGATCTCCGACGCGCGGAGGGGTTCGTCGCTCGCGATGCACCGGAGGCCCTCCGCGCAGGGGCCGAGGTCGCCGTGGACGTGGCGCAGGAGCGAGGCCCGCATCGCGAGGCCCTTGCCGTCGATGCGGACGAGCGCGGCGTCGATGCCGTCGATGCTGGTGCCGGTCATGCAGCCGACGACGAGTCGAGTCACAGGCCGGCCTCCGTTGCTTCGATGATCTTGTTCCAGAAGGTACACGAGTGCGCGAGGCCGCCTTCGCGGCTGCGGATGCGCCAGAGGCGTTGGTGGTTGGTGATGAGCGCAGCGATGCGTTCGCGGAGGTGGTGAGACTCGGCGTGCTGGTTGTTGCCCGTGCGGCGAGCTGCGCCGCGCGAGCAGGCGAATGCGGTGAGGTCGAGCGTGTGTTCGAGTTCGTCGCGGAGGAGACCGTGCACAGGGAGACGAGCGAAGTCGGCGCGGGCTTGTGCGTAGCGGTCGGGCATCGTGGCCCAGGCGTCGCGCGGGCCGACTTCGCGTTGTTCGTCCCAGCGCTTGAAGAGATCTATGAAAAGGGCGGATTGGTTGCGGAGGCGGGTGAGGTCGGGGCGTGAGAGTGCGCCGCAGGTTTCGCGGAGTGGGAGGTCGAGGTCACCGAGCGCGGCGAGCCACTTCGCGACTTCGCCGGTGGGATCACCGAAGGCGACGAAGGAGGCGCGGGGGAGGTCGGTGGATTCGTTCCACGAGTTCCACGATGCTGCCGCGCCGCGGGCCATGGCGAGGTGGGTGATGGGCCACTGTTGCCAGTGGCCGGTGTCGCCCCAGTCGCAGAGGAGGAAGCCGTCGATGGGGGCGGAGTCGGCGCATGCCGCGGCGTTGGTGATGTTGGCGACGGATTCCGTGGTGCGGCCGGTGATGGAGCGCCAGGAGCTGGTGCCGGGGCAGACCCATGCGCGGCGGCCGTGCTCGCGGAGTGATGCGCACCAGTTGGCGAATGGTGCGTCGGGCTCGTAGCCCCACGCGAGGGCGATCATGTCTTCGGGGATGCTGGCGATGGCTTCGGGGTGTGAGAGGGCGATATCGGCCCAGAACATGGGCGTGCCGCCTCGGTCGCGGACGGCTTTCGCGATGGCGTTGACGAAGTCCATGTAGACGGCGGCGCGGCCTCGGCGGGCGACTTCGTCTTTGGAGCGGCCGTGGGCGATGTCGTAGGTTTCGTCGCAGCCGATGTTGACGAGCTTGGAGTGGAAGCAGGGGAGGAGTTGATCGAGGAGGCCTTCGACGAAGCGGAGGGATGCGGGGTCGGTGGGGCAGAGGGAGAAGGGGCCGGAGCGGGGCCAGACGTCGAACATCCAGTCGCCGTGGGTTTCGGCGAGGTGGGCGTAGCGGGGGAGTTCGAGCCAGGAGCGGAGGTGGCCGAAGCAGTTCTGGTTGGCGACGAGTTCGACGCCGCGGGCGCGGGCGTAGTCGTCGAGTCGGCGGATTTCGTCGTGGGTGATGGGGGACCAGCCGCGCCAGGCGTCTTCGTGGCCTTCGTATGCGAAGGTGTGTTCGGTGTAGAGCTGGAGGTGGTTGAGTTTGAGGAGGGCCATCTGGTCGACGGTGTCGAAGAGATGGCGCATCGTGGGGACGCGGTCGCGGGAGACGTCGAGCATGAGGCCGCGGGTGGGGATGCGCGGGGAGTCGATGATGCGGAGTTGTGGGATGCGGGGGCCGTACTGGGCGAGGAGTTGGCGGAGGGTTGCGAGGCCGTGGCGTGCGCCGGAGAGGGAGGGTGAGTGGAGGGTGCAGGAGGCTTGGGTGAGTTCGAGCGTGTAGGACTGTGCGCCGATGGAATCGGTGCCGCAGGCTGCGCCGTCGATGGTGATGCGGAGTCGGCCGAGTGCGGCGCCTTCGCGCGTGAGCGTGGGGAAGAGGAGCTTGGCGTCGGCGAGGGTTGTGCCGAGGTCGATGGCGGGGCCATCGAGGAGTTCGATGCGGCGGGGAGCGGGGAGGAGGAGTGGTGCGGTGTGCATGCGCGATGATCGTAACGAGGGGTGTCAGGCGGTGGGACGGAAGCGGGCGAGGCGGAGGCTGTTGAAGACGACGCAGACGCTGGAGAGTGCCATCGCGCCGCTGGCGATCATGGGGTTGAGGGACCAGCCGAGGGAGGACTCGAGCAGGCCCGCGGCGAGGGGGATGGCGGCGACGTTGTAGCCGAAGGCCCACCAGAGGTTCTGGCGGATGGTGCGGAGTGTGGCGGTGGAGAGCTCGACGGCGCGGACGACGCCCATGGGGTCGGCGCTGAGGAGCGTGACGGCGGAGGAATCGACGGAGAGATCTGCGCCGCTGCTCATGGCGAAACCGACGTCGGCGGCGGCGAGGGTGGCGGCGTCGTTGAGTCCGTCGCCGACCATGGCGACGGATTCGCCGCAGGATTGGATGGTGCGGAGGTGCGCGAGTTTGTCTTCGGGGAGGAGTTCGGCGCGGACGTCATCGATGCCGGCGGCGTGGGCGGTTGCGGTCGCGGCGGGGGTGAGGTCGCCGCTGAGGAGCGTGATGTGGAGGCCGCGGGCGCGGAGTGCGGCGATGGCGGCGGGCGTGGAGGGGCGGAGGGTGTCGGCGAACTCGAAGGCGGCGAGCCAGCGGTTGTGGTGGGCGAGGTGAACGAGGGAGCCCTGGTGTTGCGCGGGCGGGACGTCGATGCCGTGAGCGCGGAGGAAGCGTGCGCTGCCGAGGAGGAGAGGGGAGCCGTCGAGTGTGGCGAGGACGCCCTTGCCCGGGACTTCGGCGGCGTCGGTGAGGGTGATGGTGGATGTGGGATCGCGGAGGGCTTTGGAGAGCGGGTGGGAGCTGACGGCGGCGAGGGCCGCGGCGAGTGCGCGGACGTGGAGCGGATCGCCTTGCGTGTGCGTGGCGATGAGTGTGGGTGCGCCGGTGGTGAGGGTGCCGGTCTTGTCGAAGCAGATGCGGGTGAGGCGTGCGATGCGTTCGATGGCTTCGGGGTTCTTGA
>JBIKMF010000389.1:0-3908 GCA_044359425.1 Phycisphaerales bacterium | reverse complement strand
CAAACGGCGGCACGCTCGATCTCCTCGGGACCACGGTCAACGGCGGGTTCCTGCAGATGAGCGGCGGAACGTGCCGCGTGCTGACAGGCTCGGCGCTCAACAGCGTCACCCTCCAGGGGCCGGTCGACATCGCGAACGGCACGAGCCTGACCATCGGCGGCACGGGGCTGCTCAACCACGGCGACATCGATGTCTCCGACGGCGCGGGCGGCAGCGCGTGCAGCATGCAGGCCGCGGGCGACATGCCCCTCACGGGGAGCGGATCGGTGCGTCTGCAGGCGACCACGAACCTGGAGACTGCCGCGCTGTACTGGTTCAACAACTCGGGCTCCCAGCGGTTCATCAACGGCCCGGACCACACGATCCACGGCACGGGGAACATCCACGTGCGGCTGGACAACCAGGGCCTGCTCGCCGCGGACGTGCCGGGGCGGACCCTGCAGCTCCTGACCACGAACAAGACCAACTCGGGCGCCATGATCGCCAGCAACGGCGGCACGCTCACGGTGAACTCCGTCGTTCTGGACAACACCCCGAGCGGATCGATCACGACGTCCAACGGCTTGTTCCACTCGATCAGCGCGGCGATCAACAACGCCGTGATCACCACGCCGGCACCCGGCGGATCGACGCGCGTTTCGGGGACCAGCAGCTTCACGGACTGTGACTTCGCAGGCATCCTCAACATCGACAACGGCTCGACAATGCGCATCGGCGGGTCGTACATCATCAACGACGGTTCCATCCAGGTGAGCAACGGCGTCGGCGGCAGCGGCACGAACTTCCAGTCCACCGGGAACCAGTCCCTCCTGGGCAACGGCGAGATCGTCCTCAACGCGACCGGCAACCTCGAGACCGCCGCGATCTACTGGACCAGCAACGCCACCACCCACACGTTCGTCAACGGTCCGGATCACACGATCCGCGGCACGGGCAACATCCACCTCACCCTCACCAACCAGGGCGAGGTGCTCGCCGACCGTCCCGCCTCGGTGCTGCAGCTCCTGAGCAACAACAAGACCAACAGCGGCCTGATGAAGGCAACCAACGGCGGCACGCTGCAGATCAACGGGATCGCGGTGAACCAGACCGGCGCGGGCCAGATCGCGACCGACGGCGGTTCGCTGAGCATCGTGAGCAGCGCGATCAGTGGAGGCCCGATCAACGTCGCCCCCGCGAACCCCGCGGTCTTCAGCGGAACCAATACCCTCACGCAAGTGACCATCAACGGCGACACTTCGGTCCCGAACGGTTCGAGCCTCCGCATGGCGGGCACTGGCATCACCAACAACGGCAACATCCGCGTCAACGACGGCGTGTCCGGCTCAGCCACGTCCTTCAACAGCACCGGCGCGTGCACGCTGAGCGGCACCGGATCGCTCGAGCTCGACGCGGCCCCGGCCAACCTGGATACCGCGTACGTGCAGTGGGTGGCGAACTCGACTACCAACACGCTGACCAACGCCGCGACGCACACGATCAAGGGCTCCGGGAACATCTACCTCACCACGACCAACAACGGCCTGATCACCGCCGACAAGCCCGGACGCACCCTTCAGCTCCTGAACAACACCAAGATCAACAACAACACCATCCGCGCCGAGAACACCGGTACCCTCACCGTCACGGGCATCGCCGTCAACCAGGATCCCGCCGCCCGCATCGAAGCGATCGAGGGCAATCTTGTCTTTAGCAGCGCCACCGTCACCGGCGGCACGATCGACGTCGACTCCCTCTCCACGTCCACCGTCGTCGGCACGTCGAGCTTCAACAGCGTGACGCACACCGGCGAAACCCGCGTCAACGACGGCGCCGTTCTGTTCATCAACTCCGAGATCACCAACGACGGCAACATCCGCGTGAACGGCACGGCCGGCGGCTCCCTGACGGCCCTCCGCACCGGCACCTCCGGCACCGCCCTTCTGGGCACTGGTTCCATCGAGCTCAACGCGAACCCCGGCAACCTCGACACCGCGTACATGCAGTGGTCGGGCAACTCCACCACCAACACCTTCGTCAACGGCGCCCTCCACACCATCAAGGGCTGCGGCAACATCTACCTCACCCTCACCAATCTCGGCACCCTCTCCGCCGACAAGCCCGGCCGCACCCTCCAGCTCCTCAACAACAACAAGGTCAACGAAGGCCTCATGAACACCGCCAACGGCGGCACGCTTCAGTTCAACGGCATCGCCGTCACCCAGCAGAACGCCGGCCGCATCCAGGCCTCCGGCGGCAACATCGCCGTCGTCAACGCCGCCATCATCGACGGGCCCGTCTCCAGCTCGCCCGGTTTCGCCATCAACTCCTCGGGCACATCCGGCATCTCCAACATCACCTTCTCCGGCACGTGGAACGTCACCAACGCTTCAACCCTCGGGATCGCCGCCGCCGGCATCACCAACAACGGCGTCATCCGCCTCAACGACGGCGCTTCCGGCGGCTCCACCTTCATCCGCTCCGAAGGCGCCACTGCCTTCCGCGGCACCGGCACCCTCCTCCTCGATGCCAATCCCACCAACCTCGACACCGGCTACCTCATCTGGACCAACAACTCCTCCACCCAGACCTTCACCAACGGCCCCTCCCACACCATCGCCGGCACCGGCCGCATCTACACCATCTTCAGCAACTCCGGCATCCTCTCCCCCGGCTCGGGCTCCTCCGCCGTCGGCGTCATCGACCTCCGCGGCCCCTCCACCCTCACCCCCTCCAGCATCGCCCGCTTCAAGATCGGTGGCACCGCCGCCAACCAGTTCGACCGCATCATCGGCAACTCCTCCATCACCCTCAACGGCACTCTCCGCGGCTCGTTCTTCGGAGCCTTCTCCCCCACCGTCAACGACTCCTTCACCATCATCTCCGGCCCCTCCATCGCCGGCGAGTTCTCCCGCATCGAACTCCCCAAGGGCTGGTGGGTCGAGTACGGCTCCAACTTCGTCCGCGTGCACTACTCCGGCTGCATCGCCGACTGGAACTACTCCGGCGGCGTCGATGGTGACGACGTCATCGCCTTCTTCGACCTCTGGGACGTCAACGACATCGGTGCCGACGTCAACCTCGATGGCGGGGTCGACGGCAACGACGTGATCGAGTTCTTCTTCCGCTGGGACAACGGCTGCTAAGCCCCCGCCAACCACACCCCATCCCGATCCCCAACAGCCCCACCCCCGATCCGGGTGGGGCTTTCATTTTTCGAAGATTCCGAGATTCCCCGCGCCGACCGCACCCCTGTTCCGCCTTCCTCTATCGGGACGACGCGCTGACCCGCGATCTCTCAATCTCCGGGCTTTGGAGGGGTTCGGTTTCGTGTGGTTGTATTGGGCCTTGTGGGGTCTCGTAGGCGGGATTGGTTCGGTGGGGGCAGAGCGGATTCCGGCTCGTCCGGGATCTCGTCTCATTCTCTCGTGTGCCGCTGGGCCGCCGAAAGGTGGCTCGCGGCCTTTTCTCCCGCCGGCGGCACCTTCCACTCCCGATCCGCCACGCGACGGTCCTTCTCTGTGGAATCCTCGCACCACGCTCGGCCCCAACCAGCCCGTCACCCCGCGTTCACCCCCCGACGAGCACCGCCGACGACCCGATCTCGCGGGCCCGCGTACCCTCCCCCCATGGTCAACATCACCGTCGCGTACGCAGGCAACAAGAAGTGTGATCTCAAGCACCCGGAGGGCCCCACCCTCCGCACCGACGCCCCGAAGGACATCGGCGGCGACGCCAGCGCCTTCTCGCCCACCGACCTCGTCGGCGCGGGCCTGGCCTCGTGCATCCTCACCACGATCGGGATGTGGGGCGAGCGCAACGGCGTCGACATCAAGGGCGCGACGGCCTCCGTCGAAAAGCACATGACCACCCCCCCGGCCCCCCGCCGCATCGGCCGCCTCCCGGTGATCGTCAACCTCCCCGCCAGC
>JBIKMF010000453.1:0-3125 GCA_044359425.1 Phycisphaerales bacterium | reverse complement strand
CGCGCCCACTTGGCACGAAACAGCCTCATCACCCTGACCGCAGGTATCTGGTCGGGTGGAAAGACGCGGGTCGCTTCTTCCTCTCTATGCAATCGCCGGACGGGCTGTGCGTGCCTTCGTCTGGAAAACAGGCAGCAAGACCGTCGGCACGCATCACGGTCCGGAGGGAAACGCGGCGCGGCGGAGCGGTGTTGTGCAAGCGTTCGTGTCGCGACCTCCCGGTTACTCGCTCCATAATCGCCAAAGGGAGCGTGCTCGCCCGAGACCCCCTCTGGGACGCTAAAAACAGGTCTCTGGGGGTCTCGGCGGCTTGCCGACGGCCGTTCATGCGGTGGATTGAACTCCCAGACTTTGTCGCGCCGTCGCTATGTCTATGTTGGTCTCTCTATGGCGTCGGGTTACTGCTACGCGCCCACTATTGCCGGGCCGGTTGCGAAAGCAGCCGGCCCTTTGGTTTTGAGCCCACCTTCAAGTTTGGGCCGCCGAGAGACCTCGGCGGCGTTTTCGCGTTTTGGCCCACGTTTCGAAGGGTTCGCCAACGCGATGGCCCGCGGGGCGGGTCTCTGCCGCGCTCCGTGTCCATAACCGGCTCTGAACCGCTCGGGCCTCACGGGCGCGATTTGGGCCCAAAGTCTCTGCGCGTCTCTCGTCGCCGGGTGCCCGGGTGAAGAGGGGTTGGTGCTCGCGAGAGCGCGGCAGGTGCCCAGACTCTGCGACTCATCGACGACCGTTGGCCATGTCGGTGATCTCATTCTTCCGCAGGAACACCTCAAGAGCCGTCACGTCGCGGCTGTCCTCAACCCCGTCACCGTTCAGGTCCACAGGCGACTGATTCATCGCATACAGGTCTTCGATGTCGATCCGATGGTCGCAGTTGCGATCGGCGTTGTTGCAACCCGGCTGGGTCAGCCTGAAGCGGGAGAAGAACTCAGACCAAATCCGCGGCGCGGCACCGACCTGATACTCATGCCTGCCACCGATGACCTCGGTGTAGCGGAACTCCGCGCCTCCTGACTCAAATAGCACAGTGTTGTGGGTGACGGTCACGGTGGTTGAGCCAGATTGGGTCGTACGGGTACCCGTCACGAGACGTGAGTCCGTTGAGCTTGGCTGGGACGACGCGCCATTCCATGCAATCCAGAAGTCGCGCTGCTGCTGATCTTGGATGCTCCGTGGAACTCCTCCAGTAGTGATCGAGTTTTCTCCATCACCTCGCCAGAACCACAAAGGCACCGGCCCCGAAGGACGACAGAACGTCGTGGGCACTCCGTACGCCTCGCACCACCCTCCCGAAACGGGCGCGTACGCCGCAACACTGCTCAACCCAGCCCCCGCAAACGTGTCGGTCATCTGGGCACCGCTGGAGAAACCGGTCATGTAGACCCGTGCCGCGTCCGCGGGTTCGCTCGTCCGGGTCGTGAGGAGTTGTATCAGAGCGGAGAGGAACCCCAGATCATCCCGGTTTGCGAGGCTCGGAGGCGTGCCCGTGGGGATCGGCGCCCCCGTCCATCGCCAGGCATTCCAGACGCCGGTTGTCGGCGTGGTGCCCGGTGTGGCTGCAGGGTAAACGATCATGAGGCGGTTCGCGTCCGCGACGGCGTTCCATCCGGACGCGGCCGCGATGCTGCCGGGTGAACTGGCACCCGGGTGGAGAACCAGCACGATCGGCAGCGCCTCACCCCCAGGAACACCGGGTGGACGATACTCGACCCAGACGCGCTGAACGGGTCCGGTGCTTTCCTGAAACACGGCGGTTCGAGTCGTGCTCTGCGCTACGGCGGTCGTAGCCGCAAGCGACGCAGCCACCGCCGCGGAGACAACCAGGGCTCGAAGTCGTGTCATGTCGGTAGAACGCCCGAACGCTCCATCTATTGCCTCAAGAGCCCGACGTTACGCGTTCCTCCAAGGGGTTATGGGGCTGTTTGCGGGCAAGATGCGATCAAGGTGGTCTGCCACAGCCCTTTCCCGCCGGTTTACAAGCGGGCAGATCGCGCGACGTGCGGATGCAAAGCGACCCCGGCGTGTTGAGGGCCGGGGTCGCTCATGTGGTTCAGTTGTCGCTCAGTGGCTCGCGACGCTCCAGCCGGTGCCGAGGGCCGCCGAAAGGGTCAAAGAGCCAAAGAGCAAAGGGTCACCGACCGACGCCCCGCCTGCGACGCAGCGCCCCCACCCCGCCGATCGCCAGCAGCGCGACGGACCCTGGCCCAGGGACCTGGGAGACACGAAACCCGATGATGTCGTTCTCGCTCGACGGGGTGCCGATGCTGCGGCTGTCGGCCCGCAGGCTGGTGACGCTGTCGAGGAACGACCCGCCCCGAAGGCCGCGGAGGGAACCGAAAATGATCGCCTCGTTCCATTCGAATAAGTTCCCGCCCATGTCGAACGTGCCGTAGTAGTTCGCGGCGTACGAGCCGACGGGCCTGGTGTTGCCGATCACGTTGTTGTAGTTCGCCTGCGCGGTCGTGATCGTGTTGCCTTGGGTCGGGTACCGCCAGTAGTTGTCGCTGTCGCCGCCCGCGCTGGCGGGCTGGTGGTACGCCGCCTTGTACCACTCATCCTCACTGGTGACGGCCCACTGCCAGCCCGCGTTGCGGGTGATGCTGTTGGCGCCGATCCCCCCCGACGTCAGCGTGTACGCGCCCGTCTCGGTGTCGCCGCTGCCCTGGCCGTTGTTCAGCCAGTTGGCAAACCGCGTCGCGTCCCAGAACGAGACGTAGTTCACAGGGTTGTTGGCCCGACCGCTGACGGTTGCGTAGGTGTACGACCCCGCTGAACCCGAACGCGTGATGCCGCCTAACGTCCCGGCCATGTTCGTGTTGTACAGGCCGAACGGGTCCGACGCGGCCTTGGCGTTCAGAAACGCCGCATACTGCGCGTTGGTCACCTCGGTGGTGCCGATATTGTACGTGTACGACACTGAACCATAGAGCCCGCCCGTGGCCGGGTCCGCCGCGTTGCCGGGGTTGCCGACGGGGACGGTGGGGATGGTGATCTGGGCCGAGGCAAGCGAAGCACCTAGGCCGGTGACGGCCGCGAGCGCGGCCGCGCTGATGAATGACTTTACGGTCATGTGTCTCTCCAGAGCGCTCGCGCGGGCTCCCGCCCGCGCACCAACAAAAACGGCC
>JBIKMF010000388.1:0-3923 GCA_044359425.1 Phycisphaerales bacterium | reverse complement strand
ACGTGGGTCGTCGCAGACCGCGAGTCGATGCCGAACACCGTGCACCCTCCCTCGGGCGCAACACGGCACTGAACGAACGACGGCTGGTTCGCGTTCGCCGCAATCACCACGGTCCCGTCGTTCCCCCACAGCCGCTGCCCCGCGGCATTGATCCGCTGCGCCAGCACGCGGTTGTCGGATTGCGTCGTGCCGGCCGTATCCTGCGACACGATGTAGTACTCACGCGACGACGCGTCGTACGACGCGCTCCCGCTCACCCGGATCCGTCCCGGCGTCGCGCCCGTGCTGGCCACCGGGGCCGGGAAATAGGTCCCGCCGATGGTCGAAATGTGCTGCACGTACGAGTTCCGCGAGCCGCCGATCTCGTACCACGAATACACCGCGCCGCCCTCACCATCGGCGAGCATCGTCGGGAAGTACCCGTTCTGCACGCTCGTGGTGTTGAAGATGATCACCGGCGCACCGCCAAACCACTGCGGCCCACCCGTGTTGCTGTACTTCTGCGTGTACAGGGCCTTGGCGCTCGTGATCGCGTTCGCCGTGGTTCCGCGGATCCACAGTGCGATGAAGCCGCCGTCCAGCGTCGGCACCATGTCGCTGAGCGCCAGGTACCTGCTCGCCTCCGACACCGTGATCCCCTGACCCGGAAACTGCGGAACGCCCGCCGCGCTCAGCTTCTGAAAGGTCCAACTCTGCGGGCTGCCGGAGCTCCAGCCGACCACAAACTCACCCGTCGAGAGCTCGACGACGTGCGGGTTGCCCTTGAAGAGAGCGTCGCTGGTCACCCGAACGCCCGGAGCAGCAAACGCCGTCGTCCCGTCCGGGTTCACCACCTGAAACGTCACCTGCTGCGTGCCCCCGGGCGTCAGCGTGTCCTCGGTATACACAATCGCCGCCCGCCCGCCGGAGATCGCGACCATGTCGTAGTCGATCGTCGACGACACCGACCGATTGCACAACTCGACCCCGTTCGCCGCGATCAGGTCGTAGCCGAAGCGGTCCACGTGCTGGATGCGCACGTCGTACCCGCCCGCGAAGTTGTCGAACCAACTGATGTACGCCCCGCCCGCGCCGTCCGGCACGGCCTTGGGTTGAACCTGGTCCCCCGAGCGATCCGCGATCGCGCGATTCAAGGCCGGATCGATCGACCACTGCGCGTGAGCACCCGCGCACGCCAGCAGCGCCGTCACAACAAATGCGGTTTTCATCGGGGACTTCTCCTGCCCTCCGGGGCTCCCCACACTGTCGCACGAAGGGGGGACCGCGTCAAGTATCGCGTTTCTCGTGTGGTTAGTGGACCAAACGGATCGTGACCGGGTACCGATACACGCGCCCGCTGTTCGCCGCCTGGTACCCGTTGATCACACCCACCACCGACACGATCAGAATCGCGACCCACACCAGCGGAGCGAGCACCACCCCGATCCCGCACGTCATCAAGCCCACCACCCACGCCAACGCAACCGACCCCATCGAGTACAGAACCATCGAGATCTGGAAGTTCACCGCTTCCTTCCCGTGGTCGTCGATGTACGCGCTCTTCTCCCGCTTCATCAGCCAGAGCACCAGCGACAGCACCACCGGCGCGCCCAGCAGACTCGACAAAATCCCAAGATGAACCCACGCCGCGTGCTCGCACTCCCACGGCTCCGCCGCCACCGCGTCCGCGGGTGGCCGCGGCTCCGTGGCCGGGGCGTGCTCGTGAGGAGGGGGTGGAGGGGGTGGAGGGGGTGTGGCTCCCCGTTCAGGGTTCGGCCGAGAGTCGGGTTGTTCCTGCGGTGTTCCGTCGTTCATCGCGTGCTCCTCGCTTGCTTGGGGAACCCGGCCCCCGCGTTTCAGGTCTCCGAACGGGTCCACCCCAACAGCCGCGCCAACGCCCGGCTCGTCGGAAGCACCCCCAATGCCTCCGCATCCATGAAAGCCCCCACCGAATCAACCGGCACCCACCGGGTCTCCTCGTACTCCCAGTTCGACGCCACACCCATCGGACGATCCTCGAAACTCCCCAGGTCGCACCGCAGCACAATGTCGTCGCTCATCACCGCGTGATCCCGCGCATACGCCACCGGCACCGGCATCCCCGGCATCTCCTCCATACCAATCTCCTCCGCAACCTCATCCCGCAAGTGCGCGGCAATGAACTCCAGCCCAAACCGGTCCATCGTCGGCGCCGGAACCGCCAACCCCCCAGACGGACCAAACTCCCACGACAACGGATACCGACTGACCTGCCCCCCGCGCTTGCCCAACAGCACGTACTCCCGGCCCCCCCCGTCCCTCGCCAGCAACAGCCCGGTCACCGCGAGCAGCCGCGCACCCGTCCGAACCCGCGGAAACACCGCCAGCCGCGAGTACCGATCCCGCGCCACGTGCACATGCGCATGCTCAACGTCAACGCTCTTGACGGAGAGAATCGGCCCATCGTACAGCCGGGGGTTTTGCCCACACAGCGCCGCCCACTCCACCGCCACCGCGGGCGAAGGATCCGGCGCATCGCCCTTCGCGATCGTGACGAGCACATCGGGCAGCACAATCGGCCACACTTCCACTCCAGGGATGTCGTCGTAGGTCTGCATGCGCGCCAGCAGGACTCCGTGAGGATCCCATGGTAGAGAGTTCCACCAAGCCCCGCCCAACCCCTCTACCCCCCCTCCAGAACGACACGCGAGCAAACTGAAAAGTGTCACCTATGTGGTGACTACGAACTGTCACCTATGTGGTGAGCCAAAGAGGTCTCCGACCACAATCCCGGCCCCCCAAGCGTTCGTCCACCGAGCCTTGGGGACGGCGGCTCCTGCATTTCCCGCCGTCGCCGGGTCTGAAGTCGGCGCGAACACGTGGACCGTTCGTCATGGTCAGGAGCGGAAGACCGCTTGGAGCAGCGGCGGGATCAAAAGCCCGTTGCGGGCTTCGGGTACCATACCGCCATGCGAACAGTCCTTGCGATGCTTGCCCTCAGCGTGGTTGGTTTCGGGTGTCGCTCCGCGTCCCCGCTCTCGCCCGTCGCTTCGCGCGAGATCGTCCCGGCAGCGCCCGTCGTCACCGCCGAGGAGCGAGCGGTGATCGAGCGCGAGGTTCTCGCGCATCTCAAGCTCCCCGCTGGCACGTCGCTCGGCTCCGCTGAGTTTGCGCGGGTAACAGAGCTCAACCTCCGAGGCGGGGCGATCACGGACGCGGGTGTGGCGTGGTTGGCCGATCCTGCGACCGGCTTCCAAGGGCTGTCGTCACTGGTTCTGAGGGAGACGAAGGTAACGGATGTGGGGCTGAAGTTCCTCTCGGACAAACGGACGGGCCTGAAAGGGCTGAGGTCACTCGAGATTCTGGAGATGGACGCGACGGGCGTGGGAGTGACGGACGCTGGGATCAAGGCGCTCGCATCCGCCGATACCGGGTTGGAGAATCTCGTCTCGTTGTGGTTGTGGTGCGCAGGCGTGACCGATGCGGGGGTGAAGGAGTTGTCGCGGGCGGGCACTGGCCTCAGAGGATTGACCAAGCTCGACCTCCGCGGTTCGCTCGTAACTGACGCGGGAGTGCAGCATCTGGCGAGAGCCGACACGGGCCTCAACAGGATGACCGAGTTGTGCCTTGGTGGCGAGCGCGTGACGGACGCGACGCTCCATGCGCTGGCACGTACCGACGCGGGCCTGAGTCACCTCACCGCCCTGGTCATGGTGAACACGCAGGTGACGGATGAGGGGCTGCGGCACATCGCGCGTGAGGGGACGGGCCTGAGCGGGCTCACCCGGCTCGTCATCCCAGCCCCGCGGGTGACGGATGCGGGCTTGCGCGATCTGGCCCGGCCGGGGACGGGCGTGGCGAGGCTGACCTCGCTGAGCATCGGCTGGGACGGGGTAACGGACGAGGGAGTAAAGGCACTCGCGCGGGCTGACACGGGCCTCAGCGGGCTGACCGAGTTGGGCCTC
>JBIKMF010000387.1:0-3927 GCA_044359425.1 Phycisphaerales bacterium | reverse complement strand
GTCGTTCAGGATCGACAGATCACGCGTCGGGGCGTTCATCGATCGCACCGCGCCAACCACCAGCGTCACGGGGCTCTTGATCTGTTCGTTCATGAACCGCGGCGAATAGAAATGTTCGCTGAGGAACAGCTTCTCGAGCACCGGCTTCAGCTCGTACTTCGACGCCAACAGCGCGGAGGACATTCCCTTGATCGCCGCCCGCTGCGCGTCGTCCAGGTTCTTCTCCCCGCCCCGCTCGTCCGGCGGAACATCGGCGCAGAAGAACCCATAGACCCTGCGCGACAGGTACTGTGCACACGCCCGCTGCTCGAGGATGATCCGAACGAAACCATCGCCGTCGAAGTTCCCCTTCCGCCCGAGGATCGTCTTTTCGCCGGTGTCGTGGTTGTTCTGCTGGAAGACGAACTCGTCGTCGGCGAACGTGTACCCCGTCAACGCCCTCGCGCCTTCCTTGATGTCCTTCTCGCCGTAGTTGCCGATTCCCAGCGCGAACAACTCCATGATCTCGCGGGCCAGATTCTCGTTCGCGCGGCCCTTGCGGCTGTCGTTGTTGTCGAGGTACGCCAGCATCGCCGGATCACGGATCAACTGGAACAGCAGCTTGCCAAAGTTCCCCGTCGCGTGCGCCCGGTACATCTCGTTCTGCTTCAGCATGTGGAACGAGTTCTCGATCGTCCGGTAGCTCGTCGCCAGCAGCCCGTGCCAGAACAGCGTCATCTTCTCCTGCAGCGGCCGCGGCGTCTCGATCATCTTCCGCAGCCACCACTTCTGGATCTCCGCCATCTGCTGGCGGTCCTGCCGCTCACGCAGCTGACGCTCGGCCCGCAGCTTCGCAACCAGATCTTCGTCCTGCGCCCGCCTCGCCGCCGCCGCGGCAGCCCGCTCCTCCTCCGTCGGCGGCCGCATGATGTCGCGGTCAAACTCGCTGAAGGACGTCGGCTCGCCCTCGATCGGAGTTCCCTCCAAGAGGTGCGTCACCGACTTTTCCGGCCCCCAGGAAACCAGCTTCTGGATCTGCGACGGCGTCCCGCCAAACCCCGCGCGCCACAGCAGGTGCCGCGCCTGGGCGTAGCCGAAGTCCTCGGCCTTGATCGGGTTCAGGCTCGCGACAGCTCGACCGCGTGTGCCAGACCGTGATTCGGGTTGCATAGAGTTTCCCTCGGGTGCGTACGGTGCGATCCGCCAGCCTAACGCCTGATGGGGCCCCCGCATTGCACCCCGGACTCAGTGACCGCGAAGGTTGCGCGGTTACCACCCCGCGGATCGCCTCCGTCAGTATCTATCGGATTCTCGGCCCGTCAATCTCTCTTTACGCCTTCGAGCGAGTCAAAACCCACGAAAGCCGCCGGGCATACACCGCTGAAAACGTGAACGCCGCCAGCATCAGGGCCCCGTTCGCCTGGTGAGCCGTCCGCAGCACCGCCTGCATCGCGGTGGGCGCGGCGACCCCCTTGCCCCCCAGGAACAGGGCCGCCCACCCCAACGCAAACTGGATTCCCACCAGCACAATCGCCGCGCGGCCCGCTCGTCGGAGCGAGGCGATCAAGGGGTGGTTCTCATCCCCCTCCGCTTCCACACCGGACGCCAATGCGCTCCCGATGACCCCCAGAGTCAGCACCACAAAGGAGAACCCCACGTGGCTCCAGAGTGCGTGCCCGCCCCCCGGACCGTCCCGGAAGTGACGGTACATCGCACCCAGGAAAAGCTGCAGAACGCCCGCGTGCACCGCCGCGGCGGTCATCGACCGAATCCGTCGGTGATTGGCCACCATCGGGGCCGTGGTGCTCTGGAACGAGGGCGTGAGAAACGCCGTGATCGCCACCAGGCCCGCGAAGATCAGCTGCGCGGAAACGCCATGGAACATGGCCAAAACCCGCTGGTTCAGCACCACCCGCTGTCCACCGAGCAGCCCTTGGAACACGATGAACGCGAACACGGCAACGGTGATGACCTTCACCCACCGCCGATGGTCCTTCGCCACCACCCAGACAGTCAGGCACAGGGAGGCCAGTCCGACCAGCGCCCCAAACAGCCGGTGCGCGTGCTCAAGATAGATGTTCGCGTAGGTTTCGCCCACCACCGGCTGCACCCGCGGCCCCAGCGGGTACAGGAACATGTTCGTCCCAAACGTGTTCGGCCAGTCAGGCACCGCCATCCCGGCGTCCGCGCTCGTCACCAAACCGCCCGCGAAAAGCAGTGGGGCGGTCGCGATGACCGCGGCAAACGCCATCCCGGCCGAAGTCCCCGCAACAGGGGAGTCCTCCCGCCTTACCGCCCGAGCCATGGCTCCCGCAGCAAGCCCAAGGATTCCACCGAGCACTAGGAATCCAAGTGTAATCCACAGGGCATTCGGCACGGCCGACCCAGCCTCCGGGCTCCCCTCGCTCGCCGGCGCAACGAGTTTCGACCCCAGAATCAGCAGTCCGACCAAGGATGACACCAGTCCCCCGAGCGCGGTGGTCCCCAGCGAGGGTGTACCGAGCAGTCTCGCGGCGAGTACCAGCGAGACAATCCAAGCTCCGAGAACAACCGGGAGCGCGACCTGTTCTGACAGGTGAAGCCACGGCAAGTGGGTGATGTACCAGGTTAACCACAAGGGCACCGAGGCCGTGAAGCCCATCCAGACGGCGCATGCCAAGACTCGGGGTCTGACGGATTCTGGGTGGGGGAGGGCCATGATGCGGGCTCCTTCGGCGTGCAGTTGAGACACTGTCTCAGTTACGGTAGGACAGGAAGGCGTCCGGGACAGCGTACGCGTGAAGTGGAGAAATTCCGATCAGGCAGAAATTCTCTCCGAGAGTTCGCTATGCTGTGGGCCAATCGATTTGGCGCATGGTTTGGGATGTGTGAGGACGTAGGTGTCAAGCGCGGTTCTCGGTCGCCGGAATGGGCGAAAGTGCCGCGGGATTCAAGCAGAGGAGCCCGACAGTGTCGGTGATCTTCCCGAAGTGGATGAACGTGCTGCCCACCGTTGCCGCGCTTGCTACGGCGGGCGGCGCATTGGGCGTGATCGGCGGGTTCTGGTACTACGCGACCCCGAAGTTCTTCAAGGTGGGGTACATGCCTCACCAGCCGGGCGTCGCGGGGTTCAGCCACCAGATTCACGCCGGCAAGCTCGGCATGGATTGTCGCTACTGCCACTCGAAGATCGAGAAGGCCAGTGAGGCGAACATCCCGAGCGTCGCGACGTGCTACGGCTGCCACGCGGACGGCAAGCTTCAGAAGCTCGCCGAGTCCGACTCGCACCGTGAGCGCACGGAGTTCATCCGCGAAGCCGCTCTGGGCAACACGCCCATCGAGTGGACTCGTGTGCACAAGCTCCCCGACTACGTCCGCAACTTCCCGCACGCGGCCCACCTGCGGGCTGGTGTGTCGTGCCTCTCCTGCCACGGCGAGATCAACACGATGCCGGAGGTCTACCAGGCCGAGCCCATGTCGATGAGCTGGTGTCTGGACTGCCACCGCAACCCCGAGGCGTCCCTTGTCCCGCCGGATCGCGTCACCCAGCTCCAGTGGGTCAAGCAGCACCTGGCCGAGCGGGCCAACGAGCAGGGCATGGTCTCCGGCAAGAGCATCGTCGATCAGCTGCAGGTCAAGGCCCCCGAGAACTGCGGCGCCTGCCACTACTGATTCTTAGATCCCATACCAGCGTTCTTGCATTGAACGAATATTTGGGGGCGCCCCGGTGACAGCCCCCGCGATACGAGCGTGAAAGTCATGAGCCACGATCAATGCCACTCGACGACCAGCGGTGAGAACAAGCGGCCCGGCAAGCACGAGCTCGCCATGACGCCGCGGTCACTCCAGCGCGTGAGCGGGATGCCCGTCTGGCGCAGCGCCGAGGAAATCGGCGACACCGAGGAGTTCCGCGAGTTCCTCGAGCGCGAGTTCCCCGCGGGTGCCTCCGAACTCGACCGCGCCGGCTGG